>CAKZLT010000279.1 GCA_937127195.1 uncultured Saprospiraceae bacterium | reverse complement strand
AACCGTCAAGCGAAGCGTCCGTCAACCGTCAAGCGAAGCGTCCGTCAACCGTCAAGCGAAGCGTCCGTCAACCGTCAAGCGAAGCGTCCGTCAACCGTCAGCGAAGCGTCCGTCAACCGTCTAAATTCACAGAATCATTAACACTTACTTATATTGAAATCAATTAAATATTATTTTCTGCCTATACTATTAGCATTATCTTTTTGGAATTGTGAAAATGCTGTTGAAGATGCCAATAATCATCCTGTTAATGAATCAACTCAAACGGCATTAGCGCGCGATTTTTTATCTGTATTTTTAAAATCATCACACGGCACACGCCAAACATTAAGTAAGGCTTTGCAACCCAAAAGAGCTGATATTGAAGCTATTTTTATAGATACAGCAATTCAAAATGAAATTTTAGATTATACCGAACGGCTTTTTAAGAAGGAAAAATTCAATATCAAATGCTTTCCAGATTACAATCAAGTATTGATTTGGACGGCATCTGTTGAAGACTTTGAAACTGGAACGGGAGACGCTATTGAGTTTCCAAGTAGTTTTTTTAAAATTATTCCTTTTTTAAAGAAAAAAACTGTTGTTCATCGTTTCAAGTTAGTACAAGAAGGCTATCCTGCTGGCGCAAGCTACGAAGGTTTATTTTATATAAATGGTCGTTGGGTGCTGTTTCCTAAAGTGTGGAAAATATTAGATGATTTCTAGTTTTTATAATTATTCTATAATTTTTATTTAGAAACCTTTGTATCTTGCAATTATGAATGAAACAAAAGAAATATTTATTAAGCAACTCCAAGAATTTGCTAAAACTCTAACAAAATATGTTTCTACTCATAGTGGAGAATGGAATATTAAAGGTTTTATTGATATTCATCAAAATATTTATACTATATCTTCTGACTCAAAAATCATTTCAAAACTGCTTGAAATTCAACTTTTTCCGAAATTCAAAGTATTTGCAGAAAAAAATGGTTACGAAATTGTCTTAGCAGAAAAACAAAATTGGTATCCTGATTTATCATTTGTAAATAAAGCAAATCCTCAAATAAAATTTGCTGTTGATATAAAAACAACTTACCGATTAGAGAATTATACAGGCTTTTGTAATGGCTTTACATTAGGTTCTCATGGAGAATATTTTAGAAATAGAACTAGTCTAAAAAATATTCAATTTCCTTATTCAGACTATCAAGCACACCTTGTTTTAGGTGTTTTATATACTAGAGCTTTATCAACAGACATCAACGAAACTGACATTCTCCAACTTTCTGAGTTAGATAATGTTACTTCTGTTATTAAAGATTTAGTCTTTTTTGCAGAAGAAAAATGGAAAATATCAAGCGATAGAGGCGGAAGCGGTAATACTGCTAATATTGGAAGTATTCACTACATAGAAGATATATTTAATGGAAATGGTATTTTTTCAAAGTTAGGAGAAAGTATATTTGATGAATTTTGGATTAACCAAAACGTTCTTCAAGTCCCCAATCCTAAAATAAAAGGTAGCTTTAAACGACTAACAAAACTATCTGAGTTTCTCAATTTTAAAGGAATAGACAATTCATTAATCAATTCTCCAAGACCAAAACGAAAAAATAAATCATAATGCCAATTGTACCACCAATCAAATCACAAGGAATTAAAACGAAACTCGTTGACTGGATAGCTTCTAATGTAGAAGATATTAATTATGATAGATGGGTTGAGCCATTTATGGGAACAGGTGTAGTTGGCTTTAATATTCAACCCAAAAAAGCCTTAATGTGTGATAGTAATCCACATTTAATTAAGTTTTATAATGGTATAAAAAATAAAGAAATTACAAGTGCTGGAGTCAAAAAATTCCTAACCGAAGAAGGAGTTAAATTGTTAGAATCAGATGGAGCATATTACTATGATGTGCGAAAACGATTTAATGAAGAAGGAAGTTCACTTGACTTTTTGTTTCTGAGTCGTTCTTGTTTTAATGGCATGATGCGATTTAACCGAAAAGGTGGTTTTAATGTTCCTTTTTGTAAAAAACCTAAACGATTTGCACAAGCTCTGGTTACCAAAATTACTAATCAAGTCAAAAATGTCTCTCAAATTATAGAAACTGGAGATTTTACTTTTAAGTGCCAAGATTTTCAAACCACTTTAAAGGAAGTTGATGTTAATGATTTGGTTTATTCTGACCCACCATATATTGGGCGACACGTTGATTATTTTGACTCATGGTCAGAAGAAGAAGAGATTATTTTAAATCAAATGCTAGAAAATGCCAATGCTAAATATGTACTTTCTACATGGTTGAGTAATAAATACAGAACCAATGAGTATATATTTTCTATTTGGAATGACTCTTTTATTGCAACAAAAGAACATTTTTACCATGTTGGAGGTAAAGAAGCTAATCGAAATGCAGTTAATGAAGCACTTATTTCTAATGTGAATTTAAAATATTGTATTCCAACCAAAGAAATGGAAATCAAAATCAAAAACGGAGATTCTCTCTTGACTTCTCAGCAGAGTGAGTATAAAAAACCAACTCAATTAATGCTTTTATTAGAAGAAGAAAATCTAAACAAGTAACCTTCAAAAACCTTTTTCTTTTATGTTTTCTCTTATTTAATTTTTACAAAGTGAAGAATCTAGAACATTTATTAGCCTTATATAGAGACGATGCTCGAACGACTACCATAATAGAGCAATTGAAAGATAAATCTAATCGACTCCTTTTATCGGGGCTGATTGGTGCACAAGAAGCTTGCGTCTTGTCGGGAACGTATTTATCAAAGCCACAGCACCATCTTTTCATAGCTATTGACAAAGAAGAAGCCGCCTATGTTCAAAATAATATAACGGCACTTTTGGATAAAAAGGCTATTCATTTCTTTCCAGATTCTTTCAAACAGCCAACAAAGTTTAAAGAACTCAACAATAGAAATGTGTTACTTCGAGCAGAGTCGATGAACAAAATTTCTAATTCTCGAACTTCAGGCGAAATCATTGTAACCTATCCAGAGGCACTTTTTGAAAAGGTTGTATCACCAAAAGTATTAGATAATCATAAGATTGAAATCAAAATCAAAGAAACATGGGAAGTCGATGATGTGATTGAGCTTTTTGTGGATTGCGGTTTTGAGCGTGTAGATTTTGTCTATGAACCTGGGCAATTTGCTATTCGTGGAGGAATCGTTGATATTTATTCTTATGGAAATGAATTGCCTTATCGTATTGAATTATTCGACGATGAAGTCGAGACGATTCGAACCTTTGACCCGATGACGCAACTTTCTGAAAAGAAAATTTCAAAAATTACCATCGTTCCGAATATTCAAACGCAATTCAAACAATCCGAAAAGGTTTCTCTTCTAAAAATATTACCCGAAAATACGGCTGTTTGGATTAAAAGCGTTCAAAATTTGCTTGACCGCTTACAAATTTGCTTTGAAAAAGCAGAAGAATTTGGTCAAACTATTGGAGATAGTCTCAACCTCGCAGCCAGCGAAGAAGCAAGAATTATAGAAGAAAGAGCCTTTATTTATCCCCGTGATATTGTTGAAGATATGTTAGGTTTTCCAATTATTGAACTCGGAAAGTCTTCATTTTTTGAGCAAACTAAAGATTCAAAACAGCCCGCAATTACCAAAATAGAATATAAAACTAAGCCGCAACCAAGTTTTAATAAGAACTTTGAATTGCTAATAAAGGATTTTAATGATAATAACGCCAATCAAATAGAGAATTATCTTTTCACAGATAATCCACGTCAAATAGAACGTTTTTATCATATTTTTGAAGATATGGGCGCGGATGTACATTTTCATCCAATCCAAAATGCGCTACATCAAGGTTTTATTGACCATGAATTGAAAGTGGCTTGTTATACCGACCACCAGATTTTTGAGCGATACCACAAGTTCAAAATCAAAGGAAGTCGATTTTCAAAAAGTCAGGCCATTAATATCAAATTACTTCGTGAACTGCAACCTGGCGATTATGTAACACACATCGATCACGGAGTTGGAAAATACTCTGGACTCGAAAAAATTGACATCAACGGACACATTCAAGAAACCGTTCGATTGATTTACAAAGACAATGACCTACTTTATGTAAGTATCAATTCATTGCACAAAATTGCCCGATATGTCGGCAAAGAAGGTACAGCACCAAAAGTCCATAAATTAGGTTCGGAAAGTTGGAAAAACGTCAAAGCCAAAACAAAAAAACGCGTTAAAGATATAGCTGCCGAGTTGATAAAACTCTACGCTAAACGCAAATCAACCAAAGGTTTTGCATTTCCGCCAGATGGCTGGATGCAAACAGAATTGGAATCTTCGTTCATTTATGAAGATACGCCTGACCAATACAAAGCGACGCAAGATGTCAAGGAAGATATGCAAAAACCATATCCGATGGACAGATTGATTTGTGGTGATGTGGGTTTTGGTAAGACCGAAATTGCCATTCGGGCTGCCTTCAAATCAGTGGCGAACGGTAAACAAGCCGCAATTCTTGTCCCGACTACGATTTTGGCATTACAGCATTTCAAGACATTTAGTGACCGATTAGAGCAATTCGATGTAACGATTGATTATGTGAATCGCTTCAAAACAGCTAAACAAAAGACAGAAATATACAAACGCCTAGAGAAAGGTGAAATTGATATACTAATTGGGACGCATTCTATTCTTAATAAAAAAGTCAAATTCAAGGATTTAGGGTTATTGGTCATTGATGAAGAACAAAAATTCGGAGTAGCTTCCAAAGAAAAACTCCGTTCAATTAAGATTAACGTTGATACACTTGCGTTGACCGCTACACCGATTCCGCGTACGTTGCAATTCTCATTGATGGCAGCGAGAGATTTGTCTGTAATGAATACGCCGCCGCCCAACAGGCAGCCGATTCATACGGAAGTAAGAGTATTTAATGATGAATTGATTCGCGACTCGATTTATTACGAAATCTATCGAGGCGGTCAAGTTTTCTTCCTACACAATCGTGTAAAGTCACTTCCTGAAATGGTCGGAATGCTCAAAAAACTATGTCCAGATGTTGATTTTGGAATGGCTCACGGGCAAATGCAACCCAAGGATTTAGAAAAAACATTGGTTGATTTTATTGATAAAAAATATGATGTACTGGTTTGTACTAATATCATCGAAACGGGTTTGGATATTCCGAATGCCAATACCATTATCATCAATAATGCTCATCATTTTGGGTTGAGTGATTTGCATCAATTGCGTGGTCGCGTTGGTCGTTCCAACAAAAAAGCCTTTTGTTATTTATTCTGTCCGCCGTTGTCTGTCTTGACTTCTGATGCTCGAAAACGCTTGCGTACGCTCGAAGAATTTTCTGATTTGGGAAGTGGATTCAATATTGCGATGCGTGATTTGGATATTCGTGGCGCAGGTAATTTATTGGGTGGTGAGCAAAGTGGTTTTATTTCAAATATTGGTTATGAAACTTATCAGAAAATTTTGAATCAAGCGATTCTGGAATTAAAGGAAACAGACTTTAAGGATTTATTCAAAGAGGATTTAAACAAAAAACGAGAATTTGTACAAGATGTTTTGATAGAAACTGATGTAGAAATGTTGATTCCTGATAATTATATTCAGAGTATTCAAGAACGTTTGAATATTTATAAAGAATTGGACGAGATTAAAGATGAAGCTGGCATTGATAAATTCAAAGCAGAAATTGAAGACCGTTTTGGTAAAATTCCTGTACAAGTCCATGAACTTTTCAATGGTTTGAAGCTGCGCTGGCTTTGTAAGGAATTAGGTTTTGAGCGTTTGATTTTGAAAAAGAATAAGCTCCGTTGTTATTTCGTCTCTAATCCGCAATCTGTTTTTTATGAAAGTGACGTTTTTCAAAAAATGATGATTTTTGTGAGTAAAAAAGCGGATAGAAAACTGTCTTTTAAGAAATCGAATAATTACTTTATTCTGGTGAAGGAAGGCGTGAATAAGGTTCGGCATGCTGAACTGTTATTAGAGGAGATTAAGGAAGCGGTGTTGTAAGTAAATATTCAATTTTTGAAATACTACTTAATCTTTCGTATTTTTAAGAACTAATCTCATTAAAAAACGAATATAAAAATAATGAAAAATGAATTACAAAATATCCTTTCGGGAAAGAGCGGCTATAGCTATGATGCAGTTATCCAAGCAGTCACCAACCACCTTAGAACAAGCCAAAGAACAAGTCCAATGGCTAAAGAAAAACACCAAAACAGAGCAAAAGAAACAGAGAGACTGATAACTTTTTGGGATAAAACAGTTGATTAGCTCTTATGAAAGTGACGTTTTTCAAAACATGATGATTTTTGTGAGTAAAAAAGCGGATAGGAAATTGTCTTTTAAGAAGTCGAATAATTATTTTATTCTAGTGAAGGAAGGTGTGAATAAGGTTCGACACGCTGAATTGTTGTTGGAGGAGGTTGAGATGGCGCTGTTGTAAGATAAAGTAATCTGTCTGAATTTAAATTCAGACAGATTACTTCTACCTAGTTCTTAAGTAAATAGGAAAATTTAATATTGACTTCAATTGATTGATAATTAGCTTCATCAATAATTATTCTCGTTATAGCTGGTTTCAAATCACTATATAGATTTAAGCCAATTTTAAGTTTATCATTTATCTCATAATCTAGTAGTAACAAACCACCATATATATAATTATTGATTGGATAATCTTTTCTAAATACTTCTTCTACAAAGTCTGATATTATAAAAATATTCCTAATTCCTAGGTAAAATCGTAACTTTTGTTCCTTTCTTATAATAGGAAAATACAAATCATTAGAAATGGAAAGTATGTTATAAAAATTTTTCCCATAGTTTCTATAATTCAAATTCAAATCTGTCATCAAATACCAGTCATATTTGAGTACTTTTAATGTTGGTGTTTCGTAAGTCATTCCAATAGAGCTAATTGTATAACTTTCCTTATTCCAAGAAAAAATCACCAATGTATAAATCTTCATCAGCTAAATTTCGGAGTGATGAGCCTGATTTTAGAATTATTGATTTTCCTAGTTGTAGGTTTACTGATAGCGTATTTTGACCAATCAATGCGTTTGAAAGTATTAATAACAAAACTAACAAGGTCAATTCTTTCATTTTACAATTCAATTTGCACCGTATTTCTAGCATAAAAAATACCATAACCATTTTCTACATTTGAATAATAAGTACTTGGCTCTGCAAAAACCTGTTGAAAGGCATCTAACGTTGTACCTTGCTGGTTTTGATAGCTTTTGTAATAACTTTCCGAAACGGTATGCAGCGTAAAAATAACTTTAGTGACATCAGTGTTTGTTATTTCAAATTCATTGGTAAAACTTTCTCCATCAAAACAATAATCTGGAAAAATTAAAACACCCAAACCACAAGCAACGTCAGGAATTATACCTCCAAAACTAATATAAGCATTCTCCATGACGCTATCAACCTTACTTTCTGCTTCCATTTCATAAAAATTACTCACTGCTGCTTCATCATCAATAGAAAACCGAATAATATCTTTATTAGAATGTGCTACTGCTGTTCGGATAGAAGTTGTGACATTTGCTTCTTCAGGAAAAAGTACGGCTTCTGTTTTTACATTTTCAAAATCATCATGAAAGACTTCCAAACGATAGGTATAATTAACGGTTGGTATTATTTCGTTCGTTAATTGATAGTATCCTTCACCCGAATGAATCAGAGTGTCAATCAATTCATCATTTTCAAAAAATAAAACAACGGCATCATCAAGGTATAAATTTGCTAAGAGAATTTTATTTGTATCGCTAACCAAAGGTTGCGATTGCGAAATGTGAACCCGTAACTTGTTCGTCGCATGACCATCGAGTAGGGCGTTCACTACCAACTTAGGATTTTCGTCATTTGATTCTATGGGCAGCGGTGAATACAAATCACAACTAGTCATCAATAACATAAATAATAAAAAAATATTGATTGATTTCATTTTATAATTTTATGGTGTAAGTAACAAATGGAATAGCTCTCAGAAACGATAAACCTCTAAAGTCATAGATAAATGCTATTTCTTCTTCATCTATATCTAATAATTCTATGCTTTTGTCCAATGAAAATATATTTCTCTGAGCATAAGTGTTATAAATTCCAAATGACCATTGAACTACCCTTCCTCGTTTTCCTGTTTTTTTATAATTAAACACAATATCCAAGCGATGATAATTCGGTAATCTTTCGCCATGTTTTTCGGTGGCAAAAACAATTGGAAAGCCATCCAAATCCATAATTGTCGTATTATTAGAGGTATAAGGTAAACCCGTTGCGAATACAAAATTGGTAGAAATATCCCATTTTTTGGACAAGTTATAACTTGAAGTCAACGACAAATCATGCCTTCTATCGTACAAGTGAGCAAACCAGTTACCATTGTTTAATTCATCAAATTGACGATAGCTCCACTGTAAAGTATAAGCCAACCATGTTTTTAATTTCCCTTTTTCTTTAGAAATAGAAAACTCTGCTCCGTAGGCTTGACCTTGTCCGTTATTTGCAAGTAACAAATCCCAACGTTGTGAAACACTTAATAATAATGGCAAACTATTGGTGTAATTAACCAGGTTGTTCATTTTTTTATAAAAAACCTCAAACCCTATGTTTAGAGGTCTTTCGCTAATTCCTTTGGGTATTTTGATTTGAAAACCTCCGTCTATTTGGTGAGCTATTTGTGATTCGAATTGCTCCGAAATTGGTATCCAAACATCAGTTGGAAAACCACTAGCACTTGTTGAAAGTAAGTGCATAGGTTGTATCATTTTAGAATAATTGATTTTCAATGCACTATTCTTGCTTGTCTTGTAAGCGACACTTACTCGTGGTTCTATATTAAAAAAAGTCTTATCAATTCCTTGATTGATAGAAAAACGCAAACCACCTTCAATACGAAGGCGCTCTGTAGGATTATAGGTTGTTTGATAAAAAAAAGCGGTTTCGAGTGTTTGGTAAGTTTTGGTTTCGAAAGGTAAGGGAAAACTCTCGCCTAGCTTTTCTAAAGACGCATCACTAGGTTTGAAATTATGTAAAATGCCTTCGCCTCCAATAATATGTTGCCATTTTTTTGTTTGATATTCGTGTTTTACGGTCAAAGATACATCTTGTAATAAAGATTCATTTCTAATCTTTCTTTCACTAAAATTAGAAAAAGTAGCATTATCAAATCCCAATTCTTCTTGTCTCCAATTGAGTCCATAGCTACTATATGCGAGTTGTGCGCTAAAACTGTGCGCTCCTTTTAAGTGTGTATATTTTAAATTAGCTACATTGTTACCCCAACTTAATTGGCTACTTTCATAATCATAATATATACCACTTACGCCGCTATCATCCATTTCTGATTGAAAAAAATAATCTCTACCATGATAAATACTAAAAGTTAAAAAGTCATTAGATGTGATTTTATAATTTAATCTAAAATTGGTATCATACATCCAATAACCTGTTCGTTCATCTCGACTTTCAGTAGAGAATTGAAGAGGCAGAGTATAAATAGCTAAGTTGCTAAGGCGAGCAGCAGCCATTATACTTAATTTTTGATTGATTTTTTTTTGAAAAAAGAACCTTGAACTAATCGTACCTATCGAAAGTTCATTCTCCTCTTTTTCACCTGATTTAGTTTGTATTTCAATCACAGAAGATAATCGACCGCCATAATTTGCAGGAAATCCCCCCTTGATAATATTGACTCGTTGAACCGTACTAGGGTTAAAAACCGATAATATCCCTAATAAGTGACCTTGATTATAAACTCTCGTTCCATCCAAAAGCATTAAATTTTGGTCAGCATTTCCGCCTCTGACATGAATTGCTGATGTACCTTCTGCACCACCACTTATACCTGATTGAAAAACTAAAGACTTCAAAGGGTCAATTTCTCCTAAGATGGTAGGAGTCAAATTAATTCGTTCGATAGTCATTTCTGAATGACCAATTTTATCAATTATTGGACGATTGTCCGTAATAACAATTTCTTCTAAGGCTTCATTTTCTAAAAATATCGTTAGAAAGGTATCTCTTTCGAGTTCTAGTTCAATCCTTTTAGTTTCGTAGCCCACATAGCTAATCTCAATTTTCAATTTTTTATAAGAAGAAGAAAATAAAAAAACACCCTTTTCGTCGGTTGTAACGCCTTTGTCTGTTCCATTAATAGATATACTTGCACCAACTAGAGGTGATTTTGTGGTTTGTTCTTTGACTATCCCTGAGATGGTAAACTGAGCGGAAGCATTGATAATCGATAATAATAGTACAATTAAGGTTACCCCTTTCATAGTATGTTTTTTTGATTATTCTTGGACTTTTTATGTTTTGTTGATATTCTTTATTTAGTCTGTAATAATATAAAAACGAACGACTATTTTCTAGATTATTACTACATTCTTATCAAACAATATAATAATCAACATTGAATCACAGTAAATGGCATTCCTTCTCTTTTTGTAAAGAATAGACTCCGTTGTTATTTCATCTCTAATCAGAAAATTGTCTTTTAAAAAATCGAATAATTACTTTATTCTAGTGAAGGAAGGAGTGAATAAGGTTCGACACGCTGAATTGTTGTTGGAGGAGATTAAGGAGGCGGTATTGTGATAAAGAGCAGTTAAAATAAATATTTCAACCGCTCTTTATTCTTTCCCAACAAACTTTAGGCGATTTATATTTTCCAACCCAAACCAACACTTAAATTAACACTTGATAATCGTTGGTAGTATAACCCTGTAAATATTCCGTCGCGTGAGTTGATAGTATAAGTAAAATCTAGAGCATAAAAAGGTGTATGAACAAAAGAAATACTAGAAGTAAGTATAAGCCTTTTTGTTAAATGGTAATTCAATCGAGCAGATAAATCTAAACTTCCAAAAAAAGCTGGTGCTGTTTTATTATCAAAAGAAGACCAGTAGCGGCGTGAGTCGAAAGTAACACCTGTCATTATTGATGAAATATCCATATTCAAGTTTAATCCAACTGCTCCTAGAATTTCTAATTTTTCTTTTTCGTATAATTTTCTTGCGTATTTCACACCTCCAGTAAACGCAAGAAAACTTGTTACATTCAAGCAGCAATCGTCATCATAACTAATACCAAATTCATATATCAAGTTGGGTGGTGACAAAATATGATTGATAACACTCCATGAGCTTGAAAACTGTAAAAAACTCTTCTTTTTGAATGGAATAATAAAATTCATATCCATGCCAAAGTTTTTTGCTATACCTTCATCTAAAAATGGTTTGGCTACTTCATCAAAGGTATAAGCATTGGTATTTACTCCATAATGGCATTCTAAGGTTAATAATGCCTGATGGTCATCGTCTTGTGAGAATAAAAACTGTGCTGATAATATGAAAAGTAATAAAAATTTAAGTTTCATTATATTTTATGATTTATTAGGAAGTAGTATATATTATAGTTAAAATTTTCTAAACAAGAAATTAAACATAAGTTAGAAATCTCTCTCATAAATTATGAGAGAGATTTCTAATACCTTCATCTACTAAAATCCCATACCAGATGATGATACATTATCACTATATCCATTTACTAAACCATCTGGACTAGTACTATTGGTAGCATATGCTCTTTTATACCAAATTTGTAAACTAAACCAATTCCATTTTGTTATCGTTATACTCTTATTTTTTTTAGACTTCCATCCCGTAGGAGCAATAGTAAGAAATTTACAACTGTTGAGGGGGCTTTTCCTGACATTACAAGTAGCAGCAACAGATAAATTTTCCCTATTTCTTTTCCACCTTCCATTCTTCTTCTTTTTGTATGCGGTTATTTTTCCATATACAAAAGACCCTAAAATAGGTACATAGCCTATTCCTCCTGCTAATCTAGTCTTATAACTTGCGTCTGAATTATAAAAATATTCACTACGTGCTTGATAAGGAGTGCACAACTCTAGGCTTCTATATGTCATTAGTGTACTACGGACATTAATTATAACTCCTCCTATTTTAACTTCACCATCTTGATTAATCATGGCTTTTAAGACCTCATCCCCAACAATATCTTCGGGCGCATCGCTTATTATTGCTCCATTTTCTAACCAATTATCTTCTTCTATCAAGTCTTTTCTAAATAAAGAATAATAATTTCCATGGCTCGCAAAATCATCAAATATCTTCCATTCATTTATTACTCCTTCTTCAACTAGTAAGTCAAATTCTTCAGAAGTAATATTAGGATAATTTGCTTCAATTTCATCAAGCCAATTGTCATGAGCTTCAGTCAAGCAATTATAGGCATCTCGAAAATCTTCACGAGATAAAAATGAAGGTATGTCTTGTTCAACATCTAAGTATATTGAAC
>CAKZLT010000278.1 GCA_937127195.1 uncultured Saprospiraceae bacterium | reverse complement strand
CGGATATACAGCATTTGCACGAATGAAACGCTCAGAATTGGTTATTAATAATGTTCAGCCTGGAGATGTTATTGTTGGATTTGCCTCTTATGGTCAATCAACTTACGAAGATAGCTATAACAGTGGCATCGGTAGTAATGGATTGACTTCGGCAAGACATGACCTGTTGAGTAAGTATCATGCAACAACTTATCCTGATAGCTTTGATTCTAATACACCCGACGAGGTCGTTTATATTGGAAGCAAGAAAATGACAGATACCATTGATGTTGACGGACAAGACATCTCTGTTGGGAAGTTAATTCTTTCGCCTACCAGAACTTACTTGCCATTGATTAGTGAAATGTTGAAAAACCATCACAAAGATATTAATGGTATGATTCATTGCACTGGTGGCGGGCAAACTAAAGTATTGAAGTTTGTAGAGAATGTTCATATTATAAAAGATAACTTGTTAGAAATTCCGCCAATATTTAAGCTCATTCAAAAAGAAGCTCAAACAGACGGACGTGAAATGTATCAAGTTTTTAATATGGGACATCGACTAGAAGTCTATACAAATGAAGCTACCGCGCAAGAAATGATTAAAATGGGAGAGAAATGGGGTATAAAAGCTCAAATAATTGGACGAGTTGAAGCGTTTGAAAATGGGAATAAACTGACTATAAAGTCTCCTATTGGTACTTATGTGTATTAGGCAGAAGGGAACAATTTTATTTGACTATATTATGACATTGGCTTTAATCGCCTAATAATCAGCGAATTAAATAATCAAATGTTACATATTATAAATATTTAACAGATGAACTTATAAAATGGAATGTTTTTATATTATTTTTTAAATAGATTAGATACTTCATTAAACCTTTTGTACACTGATTTTGACCAAATTTAAAAAGCGCAAAACGACTAATTGTAATATGAAAAGCTATATACAAACACTACTATTATTGTTACTTGGGGGAGTAACAGTAAATGCAGGAACAAATGGAACTGCACTTGTAAAGGGGAAAATTCTAAATGCTCGGAGTAGTATTATTAAGTTGACGACCGTTGCGGATTATATTACGCATGAGCCAATGGAATATACATTAGACTTGAAAGATGATTTTTTTGAGTTTGAAATCCTAGTAGATGAAGCAAAAATCGCAACGATTTATCATGGAAATAGTTCAATTCAAGTATTCTTAGAGCCAAATCAAGATATTGATATGACTTTTGATGCTTGGGACATGGTTTCTACGGTTCAATTTACAGGAGTTGGAGCAGATAATAATAAATATCTTAATCAAGCTAATCAAAAATTTGAAAGACTAAATTACGATTACATTACTTACAAAATGGTAAGTATGAATTCGGAAGATTTTCAAACCTTGATGCGTAAGAAAAAAGATGAAAAGAATGCCTTTTTAAAAGAAGCAAAAACTAGTATGAGGTTCACAACAGCATTTGTTGGTTATGCTCAGGCTGATGTAGATTACTGGTGGGCGAATCATTTAATGCGTTTCCGTTGGGAACACGCTTTATACAATGATATTCCGCCGCCAATGGATTTGCCTAGAGAGTACTTTGATTTTTTGAAAGAAATTGATATAAGTAACGATGGGGCAGTGACGAACGAAAAATATATATTCTTTTTGAGTCAATATTTAGATTTTCAGAATGCAAGAGTAAAAAGAATTGTTGGACCTGGTTATAAAGCTCCTAAATATCGCGGTGCAGAAGAGTTTTTGACAGGAAAAGCAAAATTTTTCACATTAGCTAATGAATTTTATTTGAAATGTAAAAGCAAGCAAACTTATACTATTGGTAATGATGTCAGACGCTTTTTGGAAGAATCTTCTTATGAAAACTACAATGGTTTGGTGCGAAGTGAATACCGCAAAGCTGATGGATTAGAGGCTGGTTCCCCAGCACCTGATTTTTCATTAGTGAATACCAATAATGAAGTAGTTTCATTGAATGACTTCAAAGGAAAAGTAGTTTATGTAGATTTTTGGGCAACTTGGTGCGTTCCTTGTACTTACGAAATAATGAGAAGTAAAGACCTCAAAAAGAAGTTTCAAGGTAGAGAAGTGGTATTTTTGTATATTTCGTTAGATACCAATTCGGATAGCTGGCGCAACTTTTTGAGTAAACATAAATTACAAGGTGTTCACCTTTTCGCACGAAATGTTTATAATTCTGATGTAGCTACTCAATATGGTGTAAGAGGTTTACCAAGCTTTTTCTTGATTGACAAATCTGGAAATCTGGCGCGTGTACCAGCCAAACGTTCTAGCGAACCTGGCGTGGTTACCGAAATCAATGAAGTTCTCTCCCGATAACTTTTTTTAAAAAATAGCTTTTCATATTATATATATAGAGAGCGTGTCAATGTTAAATCATTGACACGCTTTTTTTATAAAAAAAATGAACTAAAAACACTTGAATAATGGTTGAAAGGATGTTTGTAAAAAAAATAAAAAATCAAATGGCAAATATCTTTTTCACATCAGACCATCATTTTGGTCATGAGAATATTATCAAGTTTTGTAATCGCCCATTCAAAGATGCGCGCGAAATGAATGAAGAATTGATTAAACGCTGGAACGAAAAAATAAAACCCAATGACCATGTTTATCATTTGGGCGATTTTGGGTTAACTTACAAAGAAAATCTAGCTCAAATCATTGACCAATTGAATGGTAAAATATACCTGATAGTAGGCAATCACGAAAGTGCCACCCTTCAAAATCGTAAGAAGTTTGAATGGGTAAAAGAATATTTTGAGCTAAAAGTCAAAGATCCTGATGGTCAAGGAGGCTATCAACGAATAATGCTTTTTCATTATGCCATGCGAACTTGGCGCGGCGAAGGTCGAGGAAATTGGCATTTATATGGTCATAGTCATGGAAATTTACCTGACTTGGAGGATAAATATTCGTTTGATATTGGTGTCGATAATCATGATTTTTATCCTTTGAGCTATGATGAAGTTAAAGCGATTATGCAAACTAAAAAATGGGTATCTGGGTACGAAAGAAATAAAGAGAATTAAAGGGTGAGTTTTTTATAAAAAAAATCAAGCAAAAAAAAGCCTAAAAATGTATTAATGACTTACAAAATTGGAGGTTCATCGAAAAAGTAAAAACCAAAATGCTTTTATACCGTTCTTTGCACAAAGTATAGGTTACTTATGATTTTATGTGATTTGCCTAAAATTTTACTTTTCTTCAAATAGTATAGTTGCTGGATTCTAGCTGCTAGTTTCTAGTTTCTAGTTTCTAGTTTCTAGTTTCTGCTGCCGCTGTTTCGATTAACAGCAGTAGCAGAAACTAGCAGCTAGAATCCAGCAACCTAATCAGGTTAAAGTAAATGACATTTTGAATGACCATGTAAAATCATAAAGAGCCAAAGTATATAATTAAGTATTGGGCAAAATCTCAAAAGATTTTTTTGCGATACTAAATTTTAATTCAACTAAAAATATGAAAAATTTATACACTTTATTTTTTTTGTTACTAGCCTACGGTCTTCAAGCACAGTCAGGAAGTATCAAAGGACAATTGCAGGATTCTGATAAAAATGCAGTCGGTTTTGCTAATATTGCTTTATACAGCAGTGTGGATAGTACTTTGAAAAAAGTAGAGGCGAGTGACGAAAAAGGGATTTTTAAAATTAGTGGGATAAAGGAAGGTGCATACTATTTGGTCGCTTCCTTCGTCGGAACGGGAGAAGTGAAGAAAACGGGCATCAATGTAACAGATGGTCAAGAGGTAGATTTAGGTGTTTTGGTGTTTACCGCGGCAGCAATTGAATTAGGGGCAGCAACGGTTACAGCTTCTCGCGTAATGGTAGAAGTGAAACCCGACAGAACCGTTTTTAATGTGGAAGGTACTATAAATAGTACTGGTGATAATGCAATGTCATTGATGCGAAAAGCTCCTGGGGTTTTGGTGGATAATAATGATAACATTACGGTTTTGGGGCGTGCAGGCGTTCAATTATTCGTGGATGGTAAACGAGTGCCTCTCAGCGGTGACGACTTAACAAATTATCTTAGAAATATTCCTTCTGACCAAATTGATAGAATAGACATTATTACGAATCCTGGTGCAAAGTATGACTCAGAGGGGAATGCAGGGATTATTGATGTTCGTTTGAAAAAGGATAAAAGTCATGGTACAAATGGCTCAGTTTCAGGAACATTGACACAAGGGCAATTCTTAAGAGGAAATGGAAGCGCGACAGCAAATTATAGAAATAAGCGTGTAAATATTTTTGGTAATATTGGTGGTTCTGGAGGAGAAAGTTTCAATACGATTGTTTTTGATAACTTCCAAAATGGACTATTTATGGAAGAAGAAAATTATACTAAAAGAGCCAAGCAAAATATCAACTATCGTTTTGGAACAGATTTCTTTTTGTCAGATAAGCAAACATTAGGCTTTTTGGTGACGGGAATGAACATGAAAGGGAATTCTAATACAGATAATGATATTGAAATTTCGGTAAAAGGAGGTTCAGTTGATAGTGTTTTGATTGCAGATAGTGATACGGAAAGCGCGCAAAATAATAATTCATTCAACTTAAATTATCAATATGAAGACCGTAAAAAAGAACGTAGTTTGAATATAGATTTGGATTATGGACGTTATCAAAATGAGCAAAATCGTTATCAACCCAATTTATATTATGATGCAGCTCGTGAAAACGTGTTGACAGAAGTGATTAACGCTTTTGAAACGCCTTCTAAAATACAAATTGCTACGGCAAGGGTTGATTATGAACAGAAGTTATTAGGTGGAAAACTTAGTGCAGGTTTGAAATATAGTCAAGTCATTTCTGATAATACATTCTTATTTTTTGATGAAGTGAATAACGTTCAAAACCAAAACGATAGCCTTTCCAATACATTCAAATACGATGAAAAAGTATATGCTGTTTATACAAATTATACTCGTAAATTTGGAGAGAAATGGGGTATTTCGGCAGGTGTTCGCATGGAAACAACAGATGCGACAGGCGACTTAAAAGCCTTTGTACCAGAATTAGCAGAACCTCCTGTGGAGCTTTTTTACACTGAATTTTTCCCTAGTGCAGGTCTAACTTATCAGGCAAACCGCATGAATGTATTTGCATTAAATTATGGTCGCCGCATCAATCGCCCAGATTATAATGTTTTGAATCCATTTAATAATCAATTGAGTCAGATTTCTTACCAAAAAGGAAACCCTAGATTACAGCCCGAAATAGTAAATAACATAGAATTAGGATATACTTATGCATATCGTTATAATTTCAAGATTGCTTATAGCAAAACTTCTGACCAAATTACACGTTTGATTGCTCCTGATGAAAATGACCCGAGAGCCAACTTCATTAGTTGGGCAAACTTAGCAGAACAAACCATTTGGAGTGCAAATATTAGCGCACCTGTTCAATTCACTGATTACTGGAATGCTTACTTCAACATCAGCGGCTCACATGTCAATAATCAAGCAGATTATACCGATGATGGTGGAGGCATAGTGGATGTTCAGGCATTTACTTATAATTTTTATTCTCAACAGACTTTTAATTTACCTGCTGGTTTCAAGGCAGAAGTTTCAGGTTGGTTTTCTGGTCCAGGTATTTGGGGTGGTGTTTTTCGTTACGAGACAAGTTGGAGCTTGAATTTAGGATTGCAAAAGCGTTTCTTAAATGACCAACTGAATGTTCGATTGACAGCAAATGATATATTTTATCAAACAGGATGGAATGGCTACTCAGAGTTCAATGGCTTACGTACCGAAGGGTACGGGCGTTGGGATAGTCGTTATTTCAGTGTAAGTATGAGTTATAATTTTGGTAATAAAAATGTTAAATCTCGTCGTCGTAAGACTGGTTTGGAAGACGAAGCGGGACGTGTAAAAAGTAATTAAGGACTCAGAGAGAATTTTATAGGGTGTAATTCAGTTTTTCGCTTTTGAAAACAAAATTACTTTTCTAAGCGAAAAACGGAATTACCCCCAATTTATAACTTCTTATTCTAGAATATTCTTGTTAGGGAGTAGGAAAAAATAATACCGTAAAAAATTCCCCCTGTCCTAAATCAGATGAAGCCCTATAAAAGAATTCCGAAGGCGTTAAATTTGAATAGCCACAATAAACAGTGACGCAACTAATCACCAATCACCTCCCAACAATTTTTCTTTTATAAAATACTTTAACGAATATCACTGTATTTATCAAAGAACCTATTCTATTAAAGAGGAAAATTGTTTTTATTAAAAATAGAACCGATAAACTGCTGATTGTTATGTACTTTTGCAGATAAGCAACTGATAACTAACTAAGAATGAAAAACGTCCTACTACTAGCATCCTTACTAATATTAATGTCTTGTGGCAATCACTCAGCAGAAGAAGAGGTATCCGACAGCCTGCCTAACATGGAATTGAAAGAAGGAACAACTTCTACAATGAAGCGTTTTTCGGGTTTGATAGATAGCATTCCTGTTACAATGCAAATGGTCATTGCATCAGATTCTTCGGTTAGAGGGACTTATTTTTATAAAAGATACAAGGGCTTATTGCCTTTTAAAGGGCAAATAGCAAGAGATGGGCGCGTTATGCTCACCGTTTATAACATTCAATTAGAAGAAGTAGAATACTTCAAAGGGCGAATTAGTAGTGATTGGACTATCAAAGGGAAATGGTTCAAAGTAGAAGCTGGAGCTAATAAAAAAGACTTTGAATTCAAAGTCTTACCCGAAGAAACAGCCGCCAATACGGTTGAAAATATAACTGGAACTTATATTTTTTCTGGTAAAAATACAGAGCAACAACTCAACATTCGAGCTGTCACAAGCAAACAGTTTGAATTTCAATTAAGAATAATTGAAGGTGGTTGTACTGGAGAAATAGAAATGGGAATTGCTTATTTTCAAGCTGGTGGTAGTGCGAATTTCTATGGAGAAGAAGGTTGTTATATTAGTTTTAAAGTAGGCGCGAAACATATTTCTATCAAAGAAACGGACTGTAATTATTATCACGGAATGCGTTGCACTTTCAATGGCACTTACCCCAAAACGAGTAATCAAGTCGATTGGATTACAGATTTTTATGCTATTGATGAAGAGCTAGACAGTTTATTAGATTTTTGATATAGTGCGCATCAAGTCCGAAAAATTATGGGCAGTTTCAAACTTATGGTCATTGTAATTCGTCGCTCTAAATTTGAGATTTGACAATTCGTTATTTCTAAAAAACAACTCAATCATTACATTACCGTATAATTGAACAGATTTGTCTGAAATCCTACTTTTGTGTTGTCTTTGAGATGGTTTCATATAGTGCCGTTGTATCGTTT
>CAKZLT010000277.1 GCA_937127195.1 uncultured Saprospiraceae bacterium | reverse complement strand
TACTTGCGCCCTTTACCAAGCGATAGACTTCATGCGCCTATTAAAATCGACCATCCACCCTGCGCTCAATGCTGAGCACCGCCAAGCTCTTGTAGGGAGAGGGTTTCATCGCCAAGCTGCACGCGGCATTATTATTAAAGGCGAAGCGATCCTCATGCTCTACACCGAGCGCTACCATGATTACAGTATTCCTGGCGGCGGAGTGGATGAAGGCGAAGATATTCGCCAAGGCTTACGTATTTTCAGTACTTCATTCTATCAAGCACCTGGTCGTTTAAATATTTATGACGAACTGCCGTTTAAAGTGATTCTAGATTACGCTCATAACCCTGCCGCTGTGCAAACAATTACTGACCTAGCGACTCGTCTTGACGTTTCAGGCAAGCGCCGAATTGTAATGGCTATGCCAGGAGATAGACGAGACGAAGACGTCATTGAAGTCGCGAACATAACCGCAAAAGGTTTTGATAGCTTTATTTATTTTCTTAACTATCGGTAGTTTTCAATACAAAATGGCTGAAGGCTCAGAGAATAATGTACCATCTGAGCAAATTAAAGGTGCGGATGAACTTATGGGAGAGGTGCCGCAAGAGGAAAAGAGTGAATTGGCGCTAATGATGCAGGATATTGACGAAAGCTACAAACTGGTAGAGGAGATGTCAGGTTATTACAAGTATAAAAAGAAACAATGGAAGAAACGTTAAGTGGAAAATATAGAAAGAATATCCGAATTGGTGATTTGGTAGATGTCGTTCAGAAGAATCACCAACGTTCGGGAGAACTAACAGAGGGAATTGTAAAGCGTATTTTGACGAATTCAGCACAACATCCGCATGGAATTAAAGTGATGTTGGACTCGGGAGAAGTAGGTAGAGTGAAGGTCGTTTATGTCGAAGAAGAGTGAAATGAATGAGTTTTGAATGATGAATGATGAATGATGAAATTTGAATGCTCCGCTGTTATTGTAATCGAAACAGCGGAGCATTCAAATTTCAAATTTCAAATTTCAAATTTCATCATTCATCATTCAAATTTCAACATTCAAAACTCATCTAATTCATCACTAATACTTCCCATATACCTATCTGCGATTTCGTGATGCTTCACAAAATTACACCAATGACAACGCGGTTTGCCGCAACCTTCATTAAATTCGTGCGCCATTATTTTCTTATAAACGGTTTGTATTTGTTCTTTTATAATTGCCACATCTGACTTATAAATAGGAGAAAAACGCGCCTGCTTGAACTCATTTCGATACTGTTCAATATAATCAATCATACCGCCCGTGACGATGTATCCTTTATTTTGATAATTCTCTAATAGAATTTTATAAAAAACAACCTGTCGCCAATAATCACCTCCAAGCGGATTTTTTTCCGTCGGTCGATTAACCTTCTCTTTGCGATATTTCCCCGTTTTATAATCTACAACTTGCAACTCGTACGTTCTTCTAAACTCAATTTTATCAACTACACCTTTAATGGGTACACCGTTTATTTCTACATTATTAATCTCTAATTCTACCTGAACTTCCTCCTTGTACCATTGCTTTACGTAATTTTCGTAATACATTTTTAAGGTCTTTCGACCATAAGCCAACCTATCTTTGAACTGCTTTTCGGAGAGAAAAGCACGTTGTCGATTCAGTTCCCATTCAAAATCCAATAAAAATGCCTTCGTTGTCGGAAACTCATTTTCTTTGTGGCTACGCATCTTTTGAAAAGACCGTTGCAAGGCATAATGAACCGCGCTACCATAAGCCGCCGCCGCACTCGAAACGAACGGTACACGCAACACATTTTCAAAATAAAAACTCAACGGACAATCCAAATATTTACCCAAACTCGTAGCACTCAGCACAAATTCTTCTAGTAATCCATCTAGTTCTTCCTTGCCCAAAGTCGGAATTTTTGGCTGTTCTACTTCCTTTAATTGCAATAATTGCGCTTCAAAAATCACCTTGTTTTCTAGCTTTCTATCTTCTATTTCAATGCCTGTACTCTCTAGTAATTCATCTACAAAAATAGCCTTCGACAGAGGTTTCCCTTCCTTTGTTGCCAAACTATACGACAATTGCAAATGCTCTTTTGCTCGCGTCATTGCCACATAAAACAGCCTTCTAGCCGCTTCTTCCGCGTCTTCTGTTGCCGAATGTGTCAGCGTCAAAGTATCTGGTAACCTAAAATTGGAGCGATTGTGATGCCCCGTCGGTTCCCAAAAATCCGACTCACAACCAATCATAAACACATATTCAAACTCCAAGCCCTTCGAGCTGTGTGCCGTCAAAAGCTGAACACCTTCTTTGGCAAACATCGTCTGATGAACACCCAATGGAATACGATTTGAGTTCATTCGGTCGATAATACTCAGAAAATCTTTGATTTTAAGCGTCGGTTGTTTTAGTGTTTCCGTTTTTACAAAATCCAAAAACGTCGTCAACACCTGCATCCACCAAATTTTATCCTCATGCGCGGCTACAAAATGCAGTAAACCACTCCTGTTAATCAACCGTTCTATGACCACAGGAAAAGGTTGATTTCGATAATCTCGAATGATTTTTTCGAGGCAAAGCATCATTTTATCAACCGCTTCTACGTTTTCCAAACCAAGTTCAGTAAGTTGTTTTTTATCTTTTAAAAAATCTCTCCAAAATGGATTTTCTCTTTTTAAAGACAATCTACTCACTCGTTCACCAAGCTTTGCAACATCGCGCATCGACAATCCAAAAAAGTCGATATATAACATTTCAAACAAAAAACGCTCTCCATTATAAGGTCGCTCATACTCGCTTTGAACGTATTTCAAAATCGTCAAAACGTTCTGAATCAACGGTTCTTGCAAGATGTTGATTCTTCGTCTTGTATGGTAAGTTATATTTTTGGACTCTAGTATTTCAATCAACGGTTGCGCCTGTTTATGTTTCGCATAAATCACCGCAATCTCATTCAGTGGCACTTTTTTTTCTTTTAAAAAAGCTATTCGATTAGCAACATCCGTGATTTCGTGAACGCTATTCGGGTAAGAAACAATCTTGGGCAACACCAAAGAACTCGCTACTCCTTCCTTACTTGCCAAAAGGTTTTTATCAATTTCGTTAATCTCATTGACCAAACGGATTTTATTTCGGTCAATCAATGAGGACGCGCCATCCAATATATTTTGAGAAGAACGATAATTTTCATTCAAAACGACCAATTTTACATCTTCATATTGATTATGAAAATCCATAATGTTCTTTACTCGCGCCCCTTGAAACTCATAAATCGACTGGTCATCATCACCCACCGCAAAAATATTTGGCTGCTCCCAATAGCTCGATAGAAACTTCAAAATTTGATTTTGCGCGCCATTCGTATCCTGAAACTCATCCACCAAAACATATAAATATTGTTCCTGATAGCGGCGAAGCAAATAGTTGTTTTTCTTAAAAGCATCCAAAATCCACTGAATCATATCTCCGAAATCATAGCGTTTTCGGTCTGACATCTTTTTAGAAAAAACAGGAAATAATGCTACCGCGGCAGCTAATCTTTCCATTTTTTCGGTCTCTGCATCTATCAGGTGCTGTTTGACTTGTCCTTTTTTGAAGTTTTTACCATTCCTTTTATAAATATATTCCGCTCTCGTTGATAAGTTTTCTAAATAATCCTTAACCTGTTTTTGGATATATTGAACCGTCCAGCTTTCGGCTTTCATATTACTAAAAAGTGAACTCAACTGCCTTTCATACAAGTACGGGTCGCCTTTGAGCTTTTTCAAAACATGATTATTTTCTAGGTCATCAATCATATCCCGAATCAACTCCACCTTCTCCAAATCCGAAATAGGTTCTGCATCTCGCTTACCGAACCAATCCAAATTATCTTGAATAATCTTGTTACAAAACGAATGAAAGGTATAAATATGAACCTTATGCGCCTCGGGTCCAATGAAAGAAAGCAATCGCTCGCGCATCGCATGAACGCCCGCATCGGTATAAGTCAAGCACAAAATATTATGCGCATAAATATCCGTCAAAGTCAAAATCTGACCAATTCGCGCACTCAAAATATGCGTTTTACCCGTTCCAGGCCCAGCAACGACCAGCACAGGCCCATCAATATGTTCGACAGCTTCACGCTGTTTTACATTGAGTTCTGCTAATATTTGAGTGAAGTTTTGATTATATTGACTGCGATTCATATTACTTTTTAAAAGAAATTGATACCAAAATCGTTTGTGTTAAAAGTAATCGAATAATTAGGAAATGACAATTAATCATTGATAATTTTAAAATCATGAATTACAAAAAGTATTGGGTTGCATCGGGTAACAAGTAGGGACAAGGCACGCCTTGTCCTTTCCTACAACCCAATACAACCCAATAAAATCAGCCATTTTAATGACCAAATGGTTTAAATTTTAATTAAACGAGAGCAAAATGTGAAAAATAAACGAGAGCAAAACATGAAAAATAAACACAGAGCAAAGGCGTGGAAAAATAAACGTGGAGCAAAGGCGTGGAAAATAAACGTGGGGCAAAGGCGTGGAAAATAAACGTGGGGCAAAGGCGTGCCTTTGCCCTACAAGGAAAATGCTTTTGCCTTCTTCCATTTGCTTTTTTTACCCCAACCCTTTCGCACCAACAAAGATGCATACGCGATAATATCCTTATCGTGAACAACCTGCCCTGTGAATTGATCTTGCTCTACAGTCGAGACCGTATAACCGTCCGTTCGCTCTTCAGGCTTCACCTCGAAAGGCATATCCAAAAGGTCGCGAACCGCTTTTTTAGCAAATTCACCTTCCTTTTTTTCTGCTGTTTTTAGAGCTGCTTTTAAGTCTTCAAGCGTTTTGATATTTTCATCATCCAATGCAAAACGAGCTTTTGAAACTTCCGTTTTGTTACCCATTTGATATTGATATTCAATTGCTCGCGAACCATAACATTCTCTAATCAATGCAGGCCAAACCGCCTTCCAGTAAGCATAATTTGGAGCGCGTTCAATACCAATTACTTCTCCATTCAACAACACAATCGCACCGATTTGCTTTGGCACACATTCAAATTCTGCTACGAATTGATTCAATTCTTTCTCGAAGTGCGACATAAAGTACTCTAAGTGACCACTTCCTGCCAAGCCAAAATTCTTGTTAAACTTCGTTATCTCACCCCAAAGCTTATTATAAGATGTCGTGTCACGAATTTTCAAAGCTTTTTCGCGCAACGAAAATGGCAAAATACTTAGTTTATGCTTTCCTTTTGTAATGAAACCACCTTGCGTTTGTTGGACGCACATTGCCGTATTATAGCTTTTGCTTGTCTCTTTTCCAACGATTCCAGCGTGTGCCATTGCGTGATTTTGTGCGCTTTGACTCACTATATATCCAGCGTGCGTTGGCACAATCAAGATACCATCCGTTGGATTTTCAAAAACCATTGTACCGTAATTCGTTGTACCAACGACCGTTTCATCTGGTGAAGCAAATGCTTTATCCTGCAATTCGCTGGTCAAAGGAATGACCTGCATATATCCAACACTTTGCATTCTACCCGCTTCTGTACCGCGTAGAATCTCAGCTATGGTGATATAGGTTTTATTATTTTTTCTGTTAAACATGATTGTTTTTTTTAAATTAATAATTATCAATTAATAATTATCAATTAATAATTAATAATTAATAATTAATAATTAATAATTAA
>CAKZLT010000276.1 GCA_937127195.1 uncultured Saprospiraceae bacterium | reverse complement strand
AGAAGGCGTACCTTTTGCCAATGTTTATTTACAGAAAACAAGTACAGGAATAGCAACTGATATTGATGGTTTTTATTTAATAGAAACAACTGACATCAATGATACTTTGGTGGTTTCGGCAGTTGGATTCCAGACCGAAAAGCGACCGCTTAAAGACATTCTTATCCAAGAAATTAACATTAGAATATCGCCTTCTAATCTGCAATTGTCAGAAATAACGGTTTATGCTGGCGAAAATCCTGCAAATATTATTGTTCGTAATATTATTGAAAATAAAAAACAACACAATTTTGATTATAAAGAGAGTTATGAATGTGAACGTTATACTAAGGTAGAATTGGATTTGCATAACTTTGATGATGAACTTTTTGAAAAAAAAGCCTTGAAGCCTTTCGGGTTTATTTTGGATAATATTGACAGTACAACAGATGAAAAAACCTTCATTCCTGCTTACATTAACGAAAATGTTGATGAATTGTATTATGTCAGAAAGCGACCTTTGAGAATTGTCCCGAAGGCAACTCGAACTTCTGGAATTGATGCGACTACTATTGTTCGTCAAGTGCAGCGATTACATCAACCGTATAATATTTATGAAAATTGGATACCTGTATTGGAGAAAAATTTCGCGAGTCCATTCTCAAATTTGGGACTTTTTTATTATGAATATTACATCATGGATAGCACTGTGATTGATAATCAATGGGCATATAAGTTAAAATTTAAACCAAAGAGAAAGCAGGAAAATACATTTTACGGAGACTTTTGGGTAGCTGACACGACCTTTGCAGTGTTACGATTGAGTATGCGAAAAGTACCTGATGTTAATATTAACTTAGTTGATAGAGTTACGATTTATGAAGAATACGAATGGCAAGATTCGGTATATTTACCCGCAAAGCGAAAAATGTTGGTAGATTTTTTACCAACCGAAAAGCTACCTGGATTGATAGCAAGAAAGACAACTTTATACAAAGATTTTTTGATTAATCAGCCAAGTACAGCAGAGAAATATAAATTGGAAGACCCCGAAGATTATACCTTACAAGAACTAAAAAAAGCAGACGATTACTGGGAAGAAGCACGACACGAGTCGCTTTCTGATAATGAAAAGACAATTTATTTGATGATTGATAGCATCAAAAATACAACTGTTTTTCAGCGTTATTCGGATGCCGTTTATACTTTGACAACAGGCTGGTTCAAGATTGGAAAACTGGAAACGGGGACTTATTTTAATTTATATGGAGGAAATGCGGTTGAAGGGAATCGGTTTCGATTGGGCTTAGGAACGAATTTGGAATTCAGTACCAAATATCGTGGGGAAATTTTTGCGGCTTATGGTACGCGAGACAAAAAGTGGAAATACGGTGGTAAATTTCAATATAATATTAAGAAGCAACCGCGTCGAGAGTTTTTTGGGGCGCAGTATTTTGACGATGTGATTTATTCGAGTCAAAGTTCCGAAGATGCGATTGCAACAAGTTCTCTAGCTTCTTTTTTTAGGCGCGATATTCCACAACGACTATTGCATTCACGAGAAGGAAAACTATTTTATTTTAAAGAATGGAAACGCGGTTGGTCAGGTAGATTTACAGCTTTGAATAGAAAGGTTGACCCTTATGGCGCGGTTTATTCGGATGGAAGTGGATTTAATTTTCAGTATATTTCACCGAATACGGGCGAGATAGATACAACTGTTACCAGCACTGAATTCATTTTCAAAATCCGTCATGCTTATAAAGAACAATTTTGGGCGGGGCATTTTGACCGTGTGAGTTTGGGGTCAAAATATCCGATTTACTCATTTCAATATACGGCTGGAGTCAAAAATGTTTTGGGAAGTGAATACAGTTATCACAAGGTAGCTTTGGAATATAGTCATTGGATTTATACGAATCCAATGGGATGGTTTCGCTATTATTTCAAAGTAGGAAAAACATTTGGAACGTTACCGATGCTTTTATTAGAAGCTCATAATGGCAACGAAACCTTCTTTTATGATGCCAACGGTTTTAATGTAATGAATCGTTATGAATTTGTGAGTGATACTTATTTGAATTGGTCATTTGTACACCACTTTGATGGTTATTTTTTAAATAAAATACCACTTTTGCGTAAGCTAGATTGGCGTTCGATGGCACACTTTAGAGGTGTTTGGGGGACTTTAACTGATGCAAACAAAGCGGCAAATCAACTGAATACTTCTGATGTTGGCGGTACAATTCCTTTTCGTTCGCCGTTTCCTGCGCCATATATGGAAGCAGGAGTTGGTATCGAAAATATATTTAAAGTATTTCACGTTCAGGCAATTTGGAGGCTCAATTACTTAGATAATCCAGAAGCCTATCATTTCATGCTGCAAGGAGGTGTGTATTTTGCATTTTAAACGAGACCGTGTGCTTCGCTTACTGCGAGACCGCTTCGCTGTGAGAGAAGAGACCGCCTTCGGCTGAGAGACTGCTTGATGTTTTAGCCTATTGTTTCTTACTTTTATTGGTGTTTTAGGAGTCGGACGCCTTGAAGGCGTCCGACTCCTGCGAAACCCAAGGGCTAAAACATCAAGCAATCTCTCAGCCGAAGGCGGTCTCGTAGCGAAGCGGTCTCAGAATGAGCGAAACGAATGGTCTCTAAGCAAAGCGGTCTAAAAAAAAGAACTTATGAAAGCGATGATATTTGCTGCTGGTCTAGGCACACGATTAAGACCTTTGACGAATGACCGCCCGAAAGCGATGGTGGAGATAAATGGAATGCCGTTGCTTGAAATTATTATCCGAAGATTGAAGCATTTTGGTTATCGGGAGATTATCGTTAATGTGCATCACTATTCGGAGATGATTATTCATTTTTTAAAAGAAAAAAATCACTTTGATATAGATATAAGCGTTTCGGATGAAACGGGAATGGTACTAGAAACGGGAGGTGGATTACAGAAAGCAAGTTGGTTTTTTGAAGATGGCGAACCTTTTTTGGTGCATAATGTGGATATTTTGACAGATTTGAATTACCATGATTTAATGGCTTTTCATCATCAAAATAAAGCTATTGCTACTTTGGCTACTCGTAATCGAACGACTTCTAGGTATTTACTATTTAATGAAAATGTCCTTAGCGGTTGGAAAAACATTAAAACAGGTGAAGTGAAAATGTCTCGCGGAGTGTTGGAAGAAATGAAATCGTTAGCATTTAGCGGAATCCATATTATTGACCCGAAGTTATTTAGTCATTTTAGAAGAACGGGTAAGTTTTCAATTATTGATACTTATTTGGACGTTGCCAAAACAGAGAAAATTGTTGGTTTTGACCATTCGGACGGTATTTGGTTGGATGTCGGAAAGCCTGAAGCTCTGGCTCAAGGTATTAATATTTTGAAAGGAATTGAGCCTTTTATCTAGAATAAAAAATGGTGTCAACTCTTAAAAGTTGACACCATTTTTCATTGAATATAGTTGATTAGCCTTCAAAAATATTATTAATTGTATTTTGAATACTTTCCTGTTTTTTCATTTTTTCTAGGATGATTGGAGGTTGAGCGCGCTCTTCACAATCTTCTATACTACATCTTTCACAAGTATTATTGACCCATCTTTCAGGAATATTGTCATCATCCCAAAATCTTATCGTTTCTTTTAATTTATCATTTATTAATAATCCAAGTGTTACACTAATATTTGTATTTGGCGTAGGATGACCTGGTCGAGCTATTGTAATACAGAAATATTCATCTTCTGTTCCAAAGTATTTAGAGCGTTGAACATTGATTATCGGTTTCTGGTATCTATTCGCATTTTGTACCTTTTTAAGGTCGTTAAGAAGCCACAAACTTACCCATCTACGACAATAATACTCTTCAATTTCGTTACCATGTGGTCGTTGACGTTGATTAAGGTGCAATTCTTTTGTAATATAAAATTTATCTTCTTCTGGATTAGTATTGACGCGCAAAAAGAACAAATCATCAATATCAAAAAACTTTGGTAAAACGCCTGCCATACGATGTAAAAACATCTCTGGAGAGGCTTGATATTTGTCTAAGATAGCAAACAATGCCGTTGAGTTCCAACGATTTAATTTAAAAAATTGCCTTAAATCATTAACTAAGCTATCGCGATTAATCAATAAAGCAACTGAAAAATAAGCTGCCTTGAAGTTATTTAATACTTGGTCAAAAGAGCCAATTTTTAGAAAGCTAGAAGTATAAGCTCGATCTTTGAGTTTGAGATAGTTAAACGCTAATTCTTTTCCCATTTGGAAGGCGCGTTGTGTATCCGTCAACTCATAATTGACTAATAATTTCTTTTTATTAGGAATAGAAATGGAACGCATAATTTGTAATTCTGGCTGTTCCCTGAATGCATCAGTATCTATTTTGTAGCGATATTTTTTTTGTAAAACACGAGCTAAAGTATCAAAAGAGACATTTCCGTTAGTTGAAATTCTAAATTCACCAACAAATTTATCTACTTGCTCTTCTAATTCTTCAAAATAATTTTCGTGTAATTCTTGGTAAGAACGTAATGCTGCGAAATAGAAATTTTCCTGTTGTAATTCATACTTACTAGAGATTTCCATCAAAGCCGAAATGAATGCGCCGACTTTAGTTGGTGCATTTGCGATGATTTCGACGACTTTTGCAGCATCAATACCAAAAAGGTCAAATGGTAATTCATGTAAAAGATTAGAATCTAAAAGGTTAGAGAGCGGCAATAAATTTTTACTCAACTTCTGAGAAGTCAATTCATCATAAGTCGTTTTTAGAGCATTAGCAAGTGCCTCAATTTTGTCATTACGAGGGTATTTTTTACCTTTTTCAATCTCATTAAGGTAAGATACTGATAAGCCAGATAACTCTTTTAAATCTTGAAAAGATAATTCTTGCTCCTTACGAAGTTGCTTGACCTTGAGTCCAAATATGATTTTAGTATTTTGGCTATTAGACACGTTGTAGCATTTTTTTGTTAAAAAATGGATTAAACCTCTTTTTTGAAGAAGCTAGTTTAAATAGCTTATCTATTTTATAATCTATAACGATAATATGAAATTATTAGAATAAAAGCGAAAATCCTCTATCTTTTTTATCGCTTTTATTAAATAAACCTTTGATTTCTCTAAATTTGATAATCCAGAGTGTGTTAGGATATACGAAAAGGATAGTACTTTAGTTCTTTTTCTAAATACCAAAAAGGATAAAAAAACTAAAAAGATGAGGAAAATTACTATTAGTGAAGAAAAATAAAATGACAAAAGAAGTGCTAGACCATACGAAAAAAAGGAGAATTGATACGCGTGCTTTATTTTATACAAATAGCGATACAGCCATAAAAACAGCGTTTTTGATGCGTCAAAAGTAGATTTTAGTTTTCTAATTGCTAGTTTCTGGCTACCGTAGTAACCAGAAACCAGCAACTAGACAAATCAGATTACATGTGTAAAGCACGGTCACCTGTTGCGGCAAGTGCGGCTTCTTTAGTCGCCTCAGTATAACTTGGGTGCGCATGAGAAGCGCGAGCAATATCTTCGGCT
>CAKZLT010000275.1 GCA_937127195.1 uncultured Saprospiraceae bacterium | reverse complement strand
AATACTTTATTTATGGGAGTCGATTCAGGAGTGAAATTAGGTTTGTAAAGCTCCAAGCCATGCCCTTTAACCCTAAAAAGTTGCCCCGAAATATTCCAAGTCCAGACCGTATTTGTTGGTGAAGTATAAACGCCAATGAATTCTTTATCTATGGATTTATCGGATTTGTACTCTATAAAGTTGACACCATCATATCGGCAAAATCCATTACTTGTACCTAACCACAAAAAACCTTCTTTGTCTTGTGTAATCTCATAAATAGTCAAACTCGGTAAGCCTTCTTCGTCGGTGAATTGTCTGGCATAAGGCTGTTGTGCAGCTAAATGATTTAGTTGCACAACAGACATTATTATTATAAGCCAGAATAGTTTCATCGTATGGGTATTGTTTTTTTGAGTATTAAATGTAGTGTTTTATGTTATGTTTTTATAAAAAAAATAAAAACTTATTTGCAAATAGGGTTTATTCCTAAAACATATTTTTCTATCATACCAATTGATAGGGCAGTTTCTGAACCTTCAAAGCCTGAAATATCAGAATCAGTTAATTTTTCAGCATATAAATTGGTCAAACGACGGGCGACAGGAACATAAGACCAATGCCATTTTTCTTCCAAATAGCCATAAGGTCTGCTATCATCCTGCGGAGAATAGACTTGACAAAAGCCATATTCAGAAGCATTTTCAACGAGCCAATCATAGATTTTTTTGCCTGTTCCTTTTTCAAAATAAGGATTATTCAAATCATTCAAATCAATGTCCGTTCCCCAGTGATGCCTTGAAGTGCCAGGCATCGAACTATACATCAAGATAAGTCTTGCACGTTCTTCTGGATCACGAGGATTAGCGGGCAAAAATTGACCATTTACTTTTCTTTTACCATTCCATTTGGCTTCCCAAATGCTTTTTTGATGTGTAAATGGACGAGTTGCCGAAATGATTTTGAGTCGTACACCATCTTTCAGAGCCGCATCATACATTTTTCCAAATGCCTCGTAAGTATCTTTTCGGAGCTTCATACCTCCTTTAGAAGCGTGTTTGGATTTAATCGTAGTGAAGTCAGGATGAGTGTTTGGATTGAATTTCCCCATTAAGTAATCAACCGAAAAGTCATCTGTTTTGGTTGGTAAACGAACAGGTTGACTAGCTGATCTTTTTTCAGCTTTCCTTTTAGTTCCTTTTTTTGGCTTCTCTGTGGACTCTTTTTTATCAGTTTTTACTATTTCTTGAGGATTATTTTCCTCTACTAATGGCTGTTTTTCAACTTCTTGTTCAAGAAGAGTTGAATCACTTTCATTTACTTTTTCAGTAATAGTATTTTCTTTATTGGTATCAGAAGATGAAGCAGCACCACAACTCAATAATGTGATGGTAAAAAGAAAAATAATGATTTGTTTCATTTAATTTTTTTTGATAAAAATAATCCTGTTACGCTTTAGTTTTTTACAAGTTGTTTAGTTTTTTGGTTCTGAATATTAAAATAAAGTCTATTAATCTAATATTCAAACTCTAGTTTTTGTATCGGATATTCAAATAAGCTATTTTCTTTAATTAATTGAGCTGCTTTTTTATCGACCATATTTTCCCAACCTTCTTCACCAGCTTTTATCATTTCTAGGACATCTTTAGAATAAATATGTAACAAATGCTTTTCATAAGAATTGATGTCAACGATTTGTCGGTTGTCTATCAGGTGTTTATACAAAAATTTAATTTCATCAGGAATCGGTAAAGTTTGGCAATTCATCAATTCTGCGCTACCTTCTTGCATTGCAGGATACAAATAAAAGCGCGCACTTCGTCGGAATAATTCTCCAAAATCGGAGAGCAAACTACTGCCTGATTGTTGATAATATTTGTTATTGATGAGTTCGAGCATTTCTCTTGCTCCAATCACAAAGCCAGTCATTTGAACTTTAAAATCGGATAAATATTTGATGAATTGTTGGTGTTCTTGATTGTAAGAAATGGCGACCGTTTGCCCCAATGCACACAATACATCGGCTCTATCCAAGAAGTCTTTTTCGTTCAAATCACCATTAGCCATCAAATTATCTAAAGTAATTTCGGTAATAATATGGGTCTTTTTTGAGTCCACATCGTCTTCTGCTCTAAATTGGATTTCTCCTTTTTCGAGCATATCCATATTCACTAGAGTTGTAGGTCGAAAACTCCCTCGAACGATGAGGACATTTTTTTTATATAAAAATTCTGAACCATGGATGTTGCGTTTATCTGAGTCAAACATTGCGACATCAGTCATATTGTTTTTAACCAAATAAAGACTCAATAGGCGATTGTCTAAGCTCTCAAAATTAGGACCCGTGGCACGAACCATGTCTATCTTGACTCGACCAATTAGATTATCCATCAACGAAACGACTAATTCTTCTGGATTATCATAATACCTAAAACAGGCATAAACCAAATTTACACCCAAATAACCGAGTGCCTGCGTTTGGAGGGCAGTTGTATTATCGAGCATTTTGACGTGTAAGACAATGTCATTTGCTTCGCCATTTGGTTCTAATTGAAAACGCATTCCAAACCAGCCATCTCCTTTGATAGTTCGAGTATAATTCAGTGCTGCAACGGTATCAGCGAACGCAAAAAAACAGGTTTCTGGACGTTCGCGCTTCAAACGTTCTTCTAATAAACCATATTCATGGTTGAGCATTTTGTAAAGTCGCGGTTCACAAACATATCTGCCAGAAGGTTCTGAGCCATAAATTTTATCACTATAAGTTTTATCGTAAGCAGACATGGTTTTGGCAATAGTACCAGCCGCTGCACCTGCCTGAAAGAAGTGTCGAGCAACCTCTTGACCTGCACCAATTTCTGCAAAAGTCCCATAGATTGAGTTATCTAAGTTGATTTCTAGTGCTTTTTGTTTGGCTTGTAATACCTTTCTTTTCATGATTTCGTGAAAATTTTATGGTTTTGGAAAATAAGTCACTTCCTAAATAATTGAAGTGTTTTGAACCTTCTTGACGAAAATAAGGATTTTTTAAGGTAGTCTTAAAAATAGAGATGTTTTTTATGAAAAAATGGCTTTAATCGTTACCAATTAAAGCCATTTTTCAAAAATAATAGGGTTCTATGGTACTCGTATCTTGTCATTTTAAATTGAATAATGTGTAAAGGCAGGTAGGCGAAAGCAAAGTAAATCTTGCAATTATCAAAAAAAACAAAATAGATATTAAAAAAAAGATTAAAAATGTTTGCATTGTTGTAAAATGTTTTTTATAATTGCATATCACAAAAGTACAGACAAACATTTATTATTTACTAACATCTAAAAAACTTAATTATGATAATATTTCAAAAAGAGTAAACCAAAACATTACATATTCCTTATTTAATTTTTATAAAGCTATATAGATTTATAAGTTATTGATAGTCATAGGACTTTCATAGGACTTTCATAGGACTTTCATAGGACTTTCATAGGACTTTCATAGGACTTTCATAGGACTTTCATGTCTCTGTGTTTTTTCAAAGAAATTCTTATAAAGAATGGAAATGGTATGTGTAATCAGATTTAAAAATAGAAATGTAGTCTTCTTTTGTGTATAAAAAAGAGATTGCAAACACCTGACCGTGTCTGCAATCAAAACAATTTTAATTTACTAACATCTAAATTATTAGAAAATGATGAAAAAAGCAAGTTTTATTTTATTAGCATTAATCTTTATTGTTTATAGCTGTGCCGAAATAGAAGTTAATCCTAATAAAGATAGTTTATTTGAAAACATCTCATTAGAGAGAGTTTTCTCAAAGGAAGAATTAAAAGAGATTAATTTTGAAACGGCTACTGGAGAAAATTTTGAGAAGTTAAAAAAACTTGGTTTTTGGGATGGTAAAAAAGGACAAAATTGTGAATGGAGTGACGGGGTAGGAGGTAGTTTAGGATGTGATAGTGGAACTTGTTCTGTTGTTTTTTATACATCACAAACTGGAATTACTTATGCGGGAATATTATGTTCTGAAGCTGGAGTACCTCAGCAAGCTTCTTTATTTAGACAGATATAATTTAATTTCATGTTTAACTAAACATGAAATTAAGATAGTAAAATTATTCAAAATTAATTTGTAATAAAAAGACATTACTTGAAGCTTTTAAAAAGAAGTGAGAGTGAAAAATTAAAACTTATGAGAAAATCATTTTTTGGATTTATAGGTCTAGGGATAATATTTTTTTGCTTTTCTTTTCAAGAAAAGAGTGATTATATAACTTCTGATAGAGATGGAATTCCTATTTATCAAGCATGTTGGGATGAATGGGGACGAGCATCAAAAAATTGCGATGGGATGGGACTCTGTAATTATAATGGTTGCTGGGTTTGGCAAGATGATTTTCCATGCTGCAGACCAATTGAGCAGTCTCAACAAGGGCTTTTAATTTCTATGGATAATGGAGATTTAGTTTTTGAAATATCACTAGATAAAAATAGAGAAATAGATAAAGAACCAATAGATAAGAAATTAGAATTCCATGTAGATGAAGAAATAAAGATCTACAATGAGAAAGAAAATTGGAATGCTATTCTTGAAGTTGGAACTTATACATTTAATGATGAAGTAGGGAAAAGTGGCGGATATTTAATATCTGTTAGAAAGCAGTAATAATGAAAAATAAAATTGATATACTGCATCATAATAAGGAATAAGTATAAGGTTTTAATAGAGTATGAAAATCAAAGGATTTTCATACTCTATTAAAACCCTATTTAAATATTAATCATGAATAAAATATATTTTTTCTTTTTTATAATTCTTTTATCGTCTTGCCAAATTAATGGTTCTTTCGGAGGATTGGTCAGTCATCAAAAAAAACTAGAAAAAAATAATCCCAATATGCT
>CAKZLT010000274.1 GCA_937127195.1 uncultured Saprospiraceae bacterium | reverse complement strand
ACCAATTAGGAGCGGATAATATCCGAATTTTGGCGGCAGCTATGGTAGAAAAAGCAGCTTCTGGGCATCCAGGAGGAGCAATGGGAGCAGCAGATTTTATTCATATTCTGTTTTCAGAGTATATGACTTTTGACCCAGCAGATCCAACTTACGCTTTCCGTGACCGTTTCTTTTTAGACCCTGGACACATGTCACCGATGTTGTATGCTCAGTTGGCGATGCTAGGACATTACTCAATGGAAGACCTTAAAAACTTCCGTCAATGGGGAAGCCCAACACCTGGTCATCCAGAATTGGATTTGGCAAGAGGTGTCGAAAATACATCTGGCCCATTAGGTTTGGGACATACTTTCGGTATTGGAGCAGCGATAGCAGAGCGTTTTTTGGCAGCTAGATTTGGTGAAGTTGTTGAGCATAAGACATTTTTGTTTATCTCTGATGGTGGTATTCAAGAAGAAATCGCACAAGGTGCAGGTAGAACGGCTGGTTTCTTAGGTTTAGGAAATGTAACTATGTTTTATGATGCAAACAATGTGCAACTTTCTACTACGGTAGAAGATGTAATGTTTGAAGATACGGCTAAAAAATATGAAGCGTGGGGTTGGCACGTCATTACAATTGACGGAAATGACCCAACGGCTATTCGTCAAGCAATGGATGCTTCAATCGCAGAAACAGAAAAGCCTTCTTTGATTATTGGTCAGACGGTAATGGGAAAAGGTATTAAGACAGAAAGCGGTGGAAGTTTCGAGAATCAGGTAGAATCTCACGGTAAACCAATCGGTAAATCAAAAGGTGATTACGCTGCAACAATTGAAGGATTGGGCGGAGATTTAGAAAATCCATTTGTAATTATAGATGATGTCAAAGCTATTTATGAAGCAACTAAGACGCGTAATGCGGCTACAGTAGCAGATAAAAAAGCTAAATATGAAGCATGGGCAACTGCAAATGCTGCTCAAGCGGCTAAGTTAGATCAGTTCTTGACGGGTGAAGTTCCAGAGTTGGACTATGCAGCAATTGAGCAAAAAGCAGGTAAAGCAACGCGCGATGGTTCGGGTGCTGTATTGAGTTACTTGGCTGACCATGTTGAAAATATGGTCGTTTCTTCTGCGGATTTGTCAAATAGTGACAAGACGGATAACTTCCTGAAAAAGACAACACACTTTAGAAAAGGCGACTTCTCGGGTCAGTTTTTCCAAGCAGGTGTATCTGAGTTAACCATGTCAGCGGTGATGATAGGAATGAGTTTGCATGGTGGTGTTATTCCAGCTTGTGCGACTTTCTTTGCATTTTCGGATTACATGAAACCAGCAATGCGCGTTTGTGCTTTGATGGAAACGCCAGTTATTTTCCTTTGGACGCATGATGCTTTCCGAGTAGGAGAGGATGGACCAACACATCAGCCGATTGAACAAGAAGCACAATTACGATTATTAGAAAAACTACAAAACCATTCTCATAAGAACAGTTTCTTGGTTCTTCGTCCTGCGGATGTTAACGAATCAACGGTAGCTTGGAAGATGGCTTTAGAAAATAGAACGAGTCCAACAGGTATGATTTTGTCTCGTCAAGGCATTGAAAATTTACCAAATTCTTCTTACGAAATGGCTTTACAAACCGAAAAAGGTGGCTATATCGTACAAGATGTTGAAGGTGATGCGGATATTGTTTTGGTAGCAAATGGTTCTGAAGTCGCAACTTTGGTAGCAGGTGCTGCTATCTTGAAAGCTGAAAATGGCATTGAAGCAAGAGTCGTTTCTGTACCATCGGAAGGTGTATTTAGAGATCAACCAAAAGATTATCAAGAAGCAGTATTGCCAACAGGAACACCTAGATTTGGTTTGACAGCAGGTTTGCCAGTCAATTTGCAAGGTTTAGTTGGTCATAATGGTTCGGTTTGGGGCTTGAGTCACTTTGGTTATTCTGCACCTTACACTGTTTTGGACAAAGAATTTGGCTTTACTGCTGAGAATGTTCAAAAGCAAGTTTTGGCAATTTTGGGTAAATAAATTATATAGTAAGTTTTGAATGATGAGTCGCTTTTGATGCATTATTTGAAATAGCATTTTCTTTTTAAAAATAGAAAACAGCGAGATAGAATTTAGATTCTTCTTGCTGTTTTTTTTACACCGTAGCACGACGAGCCTCG
>CAKZLT010000273.1 GCA_937127195.1 uncultured Saprospiraceae bacterium | reverse complement strand
CAATTTAATTGACTTTTAATTCCTTGACCCATATTCATAAGTTGTTGACCTATATTCATAACTTTGATAACTAATCTTGCCTTACTTTTGCAGCATAATTAATTGTAAAACAACATTAAAATTTAAATGTTATGAATATTACTTTAGAGCAGGCAGAAAAAATGATTAAGGTTGCAAAACAAAAATCAGTAGAGTTAGATACAAAAATGAATATCGCTATTGTGGATGCAGGCGCAAATTTAAACATAAAAAAATCATGAAAAAAACCTTCTATCTTTTCCGACATATAAGTTGGATTGCAATTATAGGTTCACTTCTTGGCTCACTTTTACTATTTGTTGTTGGTGCTTTAAAAACCATTAATGCGTTTAGAGTTGTTCTTTTCGATTACATTCCAGAAGGTAAAGCACATTTACACACAGCAGATATAGCCACAACATATCTCATCAAATCTTTAGACACCTTTTTGATTGCATTGGTACTTTTCATTTTTGCTCACGGGATTTACACTTTATTCATATCAAACAAAAAAAATAATGATGGAAACGGTGTATTAGAATGGATTAGAACACCAAACATTGGACATTTAAAAAATGTACTTGCTGAAGTTATTGTCATTATTCTTTTTGTAAAATTTCTTGAGGTTGTTTTTGTAAATATTGACAATCTAAAATGGGAAGTTGCCATACTTCCTATTTCAATAGTTCTTTTGGCACTTGGTCTAAAATTTTTGAATCTAAATAAAGAAGAAACCGACAATGAAAAATAACGATATAAAAAAATATCTTGCCGAATTTATTGGCACATTCGCTTTAGTTTTCTGTGGTACAGGAGCAGTAATCGTCAACCAACAAACCAATGGAAGTTTAGGTTTAGTAGGAATAGCTTTGGCATTTGGAATTATAATTAGTGCTATGATTTATATATTCGGAAATATTTCTGGCACACACATAAATCCATCTGTTACAATTGCTTTAGCAATAGGAAAGTTAACAACAAAGAAAGAGGCTTCATTTTATATTTTAGCTCAAATTATTGGAGCTGTTTTAGCAAGTGGATTACTAAAACTTATGTTTCCTGAAAGCTTAACATTAGGAGCTACAATTCCTTCAGGAGAATTATTACAATCCTTCATAATCGAATTTATTTTAACTTTCTTTTTAATGCTTACGATTTTAGGAGTAACATCAAGAAAGGAGTTTTTTAGTATTGCGGGACTTATAATTGGGTTGGTCGTAACTGGAATAATTCTTTTTGCTGGTCCAATCTCTGGTGGTTCTTTTAATCCTGCGAGAAGTTTTGCACCAGCAATTGTATCTGGAAATATCACAGCACTTTGGGTTTATGTTACTGCACCAACATTAGGGGCAATTTTAGCGATGTTAGTTTGGAAAATATTTAATAGGGAACGTCAATAAAACAACCTTACACCTAACAAAAGCTATGTTGTGCAGCCTTTCGTAAACTAGATATTAGAAAAGAAACTATCTCTGATGAAACTAGCGCAATTCTAAAACATCCTTGTTGCAGACAGGGTAATAAATTTGTACCTTTGCGCCCATGTCAAAAAAAATCAAAAATCAAGCTCAAATTCTCCGCAAATTAGGTATTGAAGCACTCAATCCAATGCAGGAAGAAGCACAATTAGCTGTGCATTCTAGCAACGAAGTGATTGTATTATCACCAACAGGAACGGGTAAAACGTTGGCGTTTTTGCTCCCTATTATTGCAGAATTGAGCAGTGAAATAGAAGAAGTTCAAGCTTTAATTATTGCGCCTTCGAGGGAGTTGGTTATTCAGATTGAGCAAGTTATTCACAATATGGGAACGGGCTACAAAGTCAATTCTGCCTATGGTGGTCAGTCATTTAATAAAGATAGAATCAATCTAAAACATCGCCCTGCATTGTTGGTAGGTACGCCTGGGCGTATTGCAGACCATTTGAGGCGAGGCACTTTTTCGGTTGACTTTTTGCAAACTTTGGTGCTAGATGAGTTTGATAAATCATTAGAAATTGGTTTTGAAGATGAAATGACGCAGATTATTGAGGCTTTGCCTAAAATCAAAAAACGCGTATTGACATCAGCTACCGAAGGTGTTGAAATACCTAATTTTGTGGGATTAGCGAATCCTATTTATATCAATTATTTGGATTCGGGTGTGCCTAAGTTAACCGTCAAGGCTGTCATTTCTCCTAAGAAAGATAAGTTAGAAACGCTACTCAAAACGATTTGCCATTTGGGCAATCAGCCTTCGATTATCTTTTGTAATTATAAAGATTCTATTCGTCGTGTAAGCGATTATTTGAATGAAAGTGGCGTGCGTCATGGTTGTTTTTATGGTGGAATGGAACAGAAAGACCGTGAACGTGCTTTACTCCAGTTTCGAAATGGAACACATCAGATTATCATTGCAACCGACCTAGCTGCTCGCGGTATTGATGTGCCAGAAATTCAGGCGATTATCCATTATCATTTACCTTCCAAAAAAGAGGAATTTACACATAGAAATGGGCGTACCGCCCGAATGCACAGTGAAGGAACGGCTTACGTTCTGAGATGGGAAGGAGAAGATTTACCTGATTTTATGCCTTATTTGGATGAAGAATATTTGATAGATGCACCAGTTCCAGAACTTTCGGAATGGGATACTTTATTCATTTCGGGTGGTAGAAAAGATAAAATATCAAAGGGCGATATTGCTGGTCTATTCTTTAAACAAGGGAATCTTAAAAAAGACGAACTTGGTATTATTGAACTCAAACAGGATTGTGCTTTTGTAGCTGTAAAAGCTAATCGTGTGGATTTTATTATAAAAACGTTAGATAATAGCCGATTGAAAAAGAGAAAAGTTAGAATTACCAAATTGTAATAATAACGGTGACTTTGGGCTAAAAAATCGGTCTTTAGTTGCGTTCTATTTAGTATTGTTTTATTTTTGTAGGACAATTTTTAAAAGAAAAAACAAGACTTTAATGATAAATCATTGGATGCACACAGAGACGGAAGAGGACACTGACGTACTCGTTGAAGAAAAAATAAACTCTGGTCATCGAGCTAGAATGATTGTTTTTAATGACGAAGTGAATACTTTCGATTGGGTCATTAAATGCTTTATGGAAGTGTGCAACCATACTTTTGAACAATCGGAGCAGTTGTCATACATCATTCATTTTAAAGGAAAAGCAACTGTAAAAACAGGCCCTAAAAATGAATTGAAGCCATTGAAAGATGCTTTGGTTGATAGAGGTTTGTCGGTTGTGATTGAGGAAGAAGAGGATTAAGTTTTTTTCAAAAAAATAAAAAATGCTTTTATTGGTTGAAAATATCTTCAATCAATAAAAGCATTTTTATTTTCCTAGTGATTTACCTTTAAACTCCTTTCAATAAAAGATTTCCTTTAGAATTTTCTTCATTCTTTTTGAGTTCTTCAAAAGCTTCTGCAATTGTATCTAATGCAGGATATTCAGCCAAGTCTAGTTTATTAGCACCACGTTTGTCTATCAATTCAAAGATATGATGAATTGTTAGTTTACTAATATCTCGTGCAGGCTGGTAAGTAACTTCTTTGTCGCGAATGGTTGTTGAAATGATTTCTGCAACCTTCAATTCTTCTATTATAGAATGTAATAATTTAAGTGGTATTTCGAGTTCATCTCCTATTTCGGCAGAAGTTATTGGAGGTTTTTCCTCTTGAAAACGCTTTATTATGACATGTGCTACAGTAACGGTTAGCATTCTTTTATAATAATTACTAATCGTTGATACACCTTTTTTCTGTTCAAAAAGATGGACATTCTGAATAGCATAAGAGAGTTCTGCCCCGAAAAGAACGATACACCAACTCAATTGTAACCAAATCAAAAACAATGGCACAGCCGCAAAACTACCATAAATAGCATTGATATTCGTAGCACTTACCTGAAACTTAATGTAACCCCATTGCGTCAATTGGTAAGCTGTACCCGCCAAAACGCCCCCAATTAAAGCTGCTTTTAAATCAACCTTTTTGTTGGGCATAACTAAATAAATGAAGGTTAGAAGTATCCAAATAATCGCATAAGGCAATATTTTGAGTGGCATATTAATAATTGGCGTAAAGCTGCCAATGATTTCGCTGTTTTCGGTGTATTGTCGAACAATCGAAGAAATGTAAACCGTCAAACCGCTTGAAGCTGCTGCCAAAGTCGGTGCTATTAATATGAATGCAGAATAATCCACCAACTTTTGAATAATCGTTCTAGCCTTTTTTACATTCCAAATCGCATTCAATGTATTTTCTATATTAATTAAAATACGAATAACCGACCAAAGTAAAATTAACAAACCAATACCAGCCACGATTTCTTCGCGCGTATTATCTAGTAAGTTATTAGAAATAGATAAAATATTATCCATAATCGCTTCCTGCCCTTGAAAATTGAGGCGAATTTGTTCTTCTAATAAACTATCTAAACCAAAGGCTTTCGCGATACCAAACGCCATTCCGAGTACAGGAACAATCGTCAATAAAGTAAAATAAGTCAATGCAGATGCTCGATAGGCACAGTTATCTTTAGTAAAATCACGAATAGTCAAAATCAATATTCGCAATACATGAATGCCCCAAGCTTCATACTTCTTGAGTTCTTCTGTTTTGATTTTCCATATCTCAACATCGATGTAGTTAATAAAGCGTTTGAGCATAATGATTTGAATTAAAGATGCTATTAAGTTTACAAAAATGCTAATTTACGCAATGATAGGCAGAATTGTCATTTATTTGCAAATCTAGCTTTGATAATTGTGTTATTTTTAGAAAAATAATAGGAGAAAATCATTATTTTCCAACTTCATTTCTGTTAAACTTAACAACATGAAATAAATTCTATTAAGTGAAGAAAAATAATCATTCTAAATATTAGATAACTTTAGAAAAAATCAATCATGAAATCAATATACTTAGTGTTAATTCTCTTTGTAATTAGCTTATCTCCTCAATTACTACAAGGTCAAACACTCAATCGAACATCGATTAAATTCAAGGATAAATCAGGTCGAACACTCAAATATCCACAGGTTGGAGGACTGAACTCACCACAATTTAATGGCGTTGACTTGAATAATGATGGACAAGAAGATTTAGTTATTTTTGATAGAAAAGGAAATGTTTTGATGCCTTTTTTATACAATGGAACAGACTATGATTACGCTCCTAACTACGTTTCTAACTTTCCTGTGGTAAGACATTTTATGTTGACTTATGACTATAACTGCGACGGTATAAAAGATTTATTCTGTTATCCGATTGGTTACCCCGTTGATGGTTTAGAAGTATATCAGGGCAGTTATGATAACAATAATCAGATTGTTTTCACACAAATTATTTTTCCTGGCTATTATTGCTCTCCTCAATTGGGCATTCTTTGCAACGTCCTAAATCATCCAGGTTTTGGAGGCAATCCAACTAATATACAAGTACTCAAAATTGACATTCCTGCATTGGATGACATTGATGGCGATGGCGATATGGACGTAGTAACATTCAATGCCAGCGGTGGTTATATGAATTATTATGAAAATCAATCACAAGATTTGGGTTACGGCTGTGATTCTTTGATTTTTGAGCATAAATCTAATTGTTGGGGACGCGCTTATGAGCCAGGGTCAGGGATTAATTTAGATTTTAGTCCTCGCATAGATAGCTGTCCTTACAAAAATTTCTTCAATGATGGTGGTAGAATAGTAAGTGGCGGCGCAAGTATTCGTCATACAGGTTCGACTCTAACGACAGTTGACATGGATAATGACGGAGATAAAGAATTGATTATTGGTGATATTTCTTATCCAGATTTGACGCTTTCCACTAATACAGGTAATCCTGACACCGCATGGTTGACCAGTCAAGATTTGAATTTTCCTTCTAATTCGGTTCATGCAAGTGTTCGGGACTTTCCTGCGGCATACTTGCTGGATATTGATAATGATGGCGATAGAGATTTTGTAGCCGCGCGAAATGAAAACTCTGATGCTTCCGAAAATTATTTTGTGGCTTCTTATTATGAAAATACAGGAACAGAACAATTACCAGTATATAATTTTATGAAAGATGACTTTTTTGTAGATGAAATGGTTGATTACGGAACGTTTTCGATGCCAGCCTTTTTTGATTATAATAATGACAGTCTTCAAGATTTACTTATTGGTAGCTTGGGATATTTTGAATCTGGTGGCATCCAAAAAGGTGTTTTGGCATTATATGAAAATATTGGTTCGCTAGACACGCCTGTTTATAGCTTGATTACAGAAGATTATTTGAATGCTTCTTCTTTAAACACTCGAAGACTAGCACCAGGATTTGGCGATATAGACAATGATGGCGATATAGATATGTTATTAGGCGAAGAATACGGAACTTTGTTTTTTTATGAAAATACGGCAGGCGCAGGAAATCCAGTTGTATTCGCTGCTCCTGTTACCAATTATCAAGGTATTGATGTTGGTCAAGCAAGTATTCCACAGATTATTGATATTGATAGAGATGGCAAGAATGACCTTGTTATCGGTCAAAATCAGGGTTTCTTGAATTACTTCAAAAATACGAGCACCACCAATACACCAACCTTTACTATTCAGCCTGCTCCCAACAATACACTGAACGCCTGGGGTGATGTAGATGCTCGACCAGTAGGCTATTCGACAGGTTTTGCGGCGCATCGAGTGATAGAGGTTAATGGTCAGTATGAATTATTTGTTGGAAATATTGATGGGAAATTAATGCATTATCAAGATATTGAAACTACCGCAACGGGGTCATTTACCTTAGTTACAGACAATTATAGTAATTTGGATGTTGGTATCAATGCTACTTTGGATATAAAAGATATTAATAATGATGGCGAACTTGACTTTGCGGTTGGAAATGGTCGAGGTGGTATTACAATCTTTTCGCAAGGAACGATTATTAATACTATTGAAATAAAACAACAAGAAAAAGAAATCGCTACCATTTTTCCAAATCCTGCTCAAGCAACCTTGAATATTGAATTGAATGACGAATTTATTGGAAAGCTATACCATGTAACTATATATAATGCGCTTGGTCAAGTTATTTATACTGAAAAGGAAGTTTCTAATAATTTACATCAAATTACTGTTAGTGACTGGAATGCTGGTGTTTACTTTGTACAAGTGAATAGCGAAGGATATATTAGTGCCAAATCTGTTGTGGTTACTCATTAAGTTATAGTTGTCAGATTATCAACTACAAGCAATTGATTATCAGGTGATTGGTAACATGTTTTAATTGCAGAAAAAGTATAAGAGATAATTTTGTTTCTTTGACAATGTTTGAAATGACCATTTTTGAAATGAATTTTAAAGCCACGAATGCACGAATTTTAAGCGAATAAGATTATTTGAGAACCTTATTCCTGCATTCGTGGTAAAAATTGTCAAAAAGCCATAATTTTTTTTAAAAAAATAAAAAAATCCGTTGCAAGTTATTTGCAACGGATTTTATTTTTTCAGTATCTAGAAAAAAAATTGGCGGAACAATTCTTTCCGCCAAAGACTACTAAACGCTATGAAAAACTTATATTCTTGATTTTAATTAATCTCTATTTATATGGCATTAATCATATTAATGCGGTATCGCATAATGTCGTTTTCAATATATGCGACAACTTTTGCTTTTTTGGTGGTTAAAGAAGTTAAAGAGGGAATTTTGCTTAGCAAATCACGTTCCCCCATTTCAAATCTTAACTTCAAGTGTTTGTTCTTAATCTCATTGACCTTAAATATTTGGTCATCTATTTTGCAAAGGAAGTTCATAGTTTTTGTTTGTTTCTACCTCTATTATCTATTATTCAACAACTAAACCAAAATAATGACTTTAATCAACCCAAACTCAGCAAACACCACACAAACAACTGATTACCAACAATTTGAAACCAACTTAAATAATAAAAACACTATACTACCTTATGCTACCCTTTCGCTTTTTCATCCCAAAACGGGAAAAACCATCCCATAATAGGAATTTAATTTTTAGAAAAAATTTATTCATTAACACTAAATTAACATTAAGACAATCTGGTGCAAAATCTAAAGTTACAAATTTCATACTTCATTTCAGTTGGGTAAAACAACGGTTCATCAGAATAATATTGCTCATTCTATATTTAAAGCCGAATTTAGCCTTATAAAACAATTTACAATGAAAAAATCACTATTATTTGTATTGCTATTTATTAGCAACTACTCATTTTCTCAGTCACAGATTAGCCAAACCATCCGTGGTACAGTTGTCGATAAAGAGACGAAATCACCATTGATTGGGGCTAGTATTATTGTCCAAAATTTGGAAAGCGGCGATATTAGCGACCCAAATGGCAAATTTTCGATACCAAACGTACCAATTGGAAGACATACGATTACGATTTCTTATATCAGTTACGAAACCAAAACGCTTAATAACATACAGGTTATTTCGGGAAAAGAATTGATTTTAAACATTGAACTAGACGAAAAAGCTTTTGAAAGTGAGGAAGTTGTCGTTATTGCAAGTGAGCAAGAGAAGGAAAAGCCGCTCAATGAAATGGCAACTATCAGTACTCGACAATTCCGAATGGAAGAAACGCAACGTTATGCAGGTGCTCGCGGCGATGTGTCTCGAATGGCAGCCAATTTTGCAGGCGTTTCGGGAGCAAATGATTCTCGAAATGATATTATTATTCGAGGAAACTCACCTTTGGGGCTACTCTGGCGCATGGAAGGTGTTGATATTCCGAATCCAAATCATTTTGGAGGTTTTGGCTCAACTGGCGGTCCTGTTAGCATTCTTAATAATAATTTATTATCCAACTCCGATTTCTTTACTGGCGCGTTTCCTGCTGAATATGGTAATGCAAATTCGGGCGTTTTTGATTTGAAAATGAGAAACGGTAATGACGAACAATATGAATTTTTAGGGCAAATTGGGTTTAATGGCTTTGAATTAGGAGCAGAAGGTCCAATAAAAAAATCAAAAGGTTCTTCCTTTTTAGTTAATTATAGATATTCAACTTTAGGTATTTTTGATTTAATGGGAATTAGCTTTGGATATGTAGGCATTCCTCAGTATCAAGATTTATCTTTCAAAATCAATGCTCCAAATTCGCCTCTTGGTAATATTAGTATTTTTGGAATTGCAGGTCAAAGTAATATTGAAATGCTGGCTGGCGACCGAGAAGAAGGTGAATTAAATATCAATAATGGGGAAGATTTGACGAATGGTACAAATATGGCTGTTGTCGGAATCACTCATAAATACTTAATCAACAATCATTCATTTACTAATTTCACATTGAGTGGAACGATTTTACAAGAGCAAACCATCATAGATGCGGTTGATAGTTTGGCTCAAAAAACGCACCTCAATTACCAATCTGATTTTATTCAACAACGAGCTTCGGCTAGATTTTTATACCAAAATAAAATCAACCCTAGAACAACTTTAAAGACTGGTACTACATTAAATTACTACTATAATACGCTTGTAGATAGTTTTAGAATGGATGATGCAAATTATCGAACGTTAAGAGACGTTGACGGAAATGCAATGCTTTTGCAAGGATTTGCACAATTAAAATATAAAATAAGCCCAAAGTTAACAACTGTTGGAGGTTTATATAGTCAGTATCTATTTTTGAATAACCACGTTTCTGTTGAGCCTCGCTTGGGCTTTCAGTATCAAATTAATAATGCACAACGATTGAGCTTTGGATATGGTCGTCACGCGCAAGTTCAGGAATTTCCAGTTTATTTTAGCCAAACTCGTTTACCTGATAATACTTATTTAGAAACTAACAAAAACCTTGATTTTACTTACAGTAATCATTTTATATTAGGTTATGACTATGCAATAAATAGTGATTGGCGCATCAAATCGGAATCTTATTACCAGCACTTGAATAATGTTCCTGTTGAGCAAGAAGCAAGTAGTTTTTCATTACTAAATTACGGTGCTGATTTTGGAAATACAACAGTGGATAGTTTGGTTAATAGTGGAGTTGGTCGTAATTACGGAGTAGAATTAACCGTAGAAAAGTTTTTTAGTAAAAATAATTACCTATTAGTCACTGCTTCCGTGTTTGATTCTAAGTATCAAGGCAGTGATAAGGTTTGGCGCAATACAGCTTTTAATACCAATTACGTTTTGAATGTATTATATGGTATGGAATTCAAAATGGGCAAAAATAACTTTTTATCCTTTGACTTAAAAGCAGCACTTGCAGGAGGACGACGCTACACGCCTATCAATAAAACAGCTTCTGCGCTTGAAGGTGATTTAGTTTATTACGAAAATCAAGCTTTTGAAGAACAATTTAAAACTTATTTTAAACCAGATTTTCAAATTTCTTTTAGAAATAACAACAAAAAGTTTTCTCAAATTTGGGCGTTTTCTTTAGAAAATTTTATTAATCGTGAAAATGTATTTAGACAATCTTATAACACTTCAACCAATCAGTTAGAAACAGAATATCAATTAGGTCTTTTTCCTGTGTTTTTATACAAAATAGAGTTTTAACTAGTCAATAGGGAATAATTAAGATATTTGAAATCGTAGAACAAAAGAATGTAGAATATCGCCAAGATTTTAGAGTAAATTGGCGATATTCTACATTCTGCAATTAATCCTAAAGGAAATTCATAAAAAACTAGCAAAAACTCAAAATTGATGCAAGAGTATATAGAACTTTGTTCTAATAAAAACGAAGCCAAAGTAGCATTTTTGGTGAGTATCATGGTTGGCATAATTGTCAATTACAATATACCCGCTGAGAATAATTTTGTTAGGATTCTGATTTTTGTTATTAGCATTTTTATTACTTATGCTTGTTGGTATGGCAATAAAGTGGTTTCCTATTGGCATAACACAATTATGCCATGGGGCGAAAAACCTATTCAGAAGATTTTCTCTGTTTTGGCACTTAATGGTACATTTTCTATTATAGTCATTGCTGTTTCTTTATATCTATTTTATTTGGCAATTCCTTCTTTCACACAGATAGGCATTGCCCTAAAATGGGGTTTAATTGTCGGTTTTTTGACTTCTCTTTTTATGAATACTTTTTATACTGGCGTGTATTTTTTTGATGAATGGAAAAGCTCTTTGCTAGAAACGGAGCGATTGCAAAAAGAAAATGCACTATCACAGTTAAATGCGCTACGTAATCAAGTTAATCCACATTTTTTGTTCAATAGTCTGAATACTTTGACGCATCTTATTCAAGAAGACCAATCTAAAGCGACTCAGTTTGTGAGCCATTTTTCGGATTTTTATCGTTATACATTGCAATCACAGGAAAAAGAAATTTCAACATTAAAAGAAGAATTAGAAGCCGTTGATTGGTATATTCAAATGCAACAAGAGCGGTTTGGTGAAAATTTGATGATAATTAAAAATGTTGAATCACAAGTTAATTCAATGTTTTTGCCGACACTTACGCTCCAAATTTTGATAGAAAACTGTATTAAACATAATATTATTTCACGTAACAAGCCTCTAAAAATTAGTATTTATAATATTGAAAATGCCCTAATTATTGAAAATAATTTTCAGCCGAAAACCTCAAAACTACCCTCAACTCAACTTGGTTTATGGAATATTCAGCAGAGATATAGTTTTTTAACGAAGACGAAAGTTGTTATTAAGGAAACTTCAGATATTTTTATGGTTAATATTCCGTTGCTTGAAGCAGCCAAAAATTAAGCGTGCATCTCAAAATATCACGTTGTTTTCAAGGTGACTTGAAACTATGTCGCGGTTTTATGTTTTGAAAAAACACGACAAAATGAGATGCACTCTGTTTGATTTATTAAGCACTTTTTTTATTCAAAACAGGTAATAAAACAAAGGCAATTATTCCAAAAATAATATTGCACAAAAACGGTGCTGTAAAAGCAATATTAGCAAAAGAAAGCGCGTCAGAGCCGCCAATTGCATAAAAAGTTACCAATGCGGTAGAAACCAAATATTGATATGAACCCATTCCTCCAGGCGAAGGTATTACCATTCCTAATGCACCAAAAACAAAGATAAGCAAACCTGCATTAGCTCCAAGATGCGCCGTAGGTTCAAAAGAGAAAAACGCCCAATATAGCATCAAATAGTACATTAACCAGATAAATACAGTATGTCCAATAAATGCCCAAGGACTTTCTAAATTCTGAATAGCGCGCAAACCTTCAATAAAACCAATAACCAGATTTTCGATTTTTTTATACAAAGAAAGTTTTTCTAATTTTTTTCTAAAAACGAAAAATAGTACTAAAATTCCAATACCTAAACCAGCCAATATCCATAACCAAATAGGAATACTAAAGCCTCCACCGTCTTCTGACTGAAAAACATTCTCTGACAAATAGCCCCAAAGTCTATCAAATTCGAGTGCCAAAGCCAGCAGTATCATTAAAAATAGGCAAACTACATCCAATATTCGGTCTAAAACGGCAGTCCCTAATACTTTGTCTATTGATATTTTTTCATATTGATTAATCACGCCACATCTTGCAACTTCGCCCGCTCGCGGAATAACTAGGTTCATCACATATCCAACTAAAACGCCCATCAAAGGGTTATGTAACTTGATTTTTGTTCCGTCTTGCTTCATTTTTAGTGGGTCAAGTAGCATTTTCCAGCGGATAGCACGGCTTATATTACTGGCCAAGAAAGCCAAAACGACTAACCCTATCCAAAAGTAGTTGGCATTCGCCATATCATTTCCTAACTTGACTAAATAATCTTGCGCAGGAAGCCCTTTTTCTTGCAATTCTAATTGATATTGCTGATTAGTGGTATAATATACATAGTATAAAATACCAATTCCTAATCCCAAAAAGACAATAAAACGAATGATTGAACCTAATTTTTTCTTATCCATAATACGACCAATATTGTTGCTTTCTTGTAGAACGTTGACTATGACTGCAAAGGTAGGTAAGTCTATGAATAATTAGTTAATTCAGGTATAATTTTCGGAATTTGATATGTGATTGACTATTCGATAGCCAAATACGGCTCTACTTTAGAAAACAAAACGCCGTCGATGATTTTTATTTCTCGAATATCTTGAACGCTTTTAAAATCGCCATTTTGAGTTCTGTACTCAACTATTGTATTGGCTTCTCGCCATTTAAAATACGGATGCGAACGAAGTTCATCAACTGTTGCTGTATTTAGATTGATTTGTTTGATATTTTCGGTAGTGATAATAAATTGCGGTTTCAAATTATAAAACGTTTCTTTTTGAAAACCCCAGGTATCACCAACCTGCTCAATAGAAATAAAACCACCTAAGGCATTTCTAAATTTAACTATTCGGTCAGCCGTTTTTTGTCCAATACCATTTAGTTTTTGAAACTCTTCTGAGGTAGCACTATTTACATTTACTCGAAGGTCAAGATTTTTATTGTATGATTGAGGTATCTCATTAGAAGCAAAAGGTGCTGTGATAATGTATGGTTCTAATCTCGCATAGTCATCAGGTGTTACGCCCCAAATTTTCTTAAAATCTGCTTTTTTAAAAAATTTCGCTCCTTTTTCACGATAATTAATCAAATTATTCGCTGCCTTTTTAGAAAGTCCTAATTTTAATAATTGTGATTTTGTTACTGTATTTGGGTCAAAATCAAAGAGTTCTGACTGCTTAGATGGCTTTGCCAAAGCTCTAGCTTGACTCTCTTCCTGCGAAAAATTGATGTAAGATTCTAGTCTAATATAGTCCTCTTCCTTAAAATCCCAAACTTTTTTCAGGTCTTCTTTCCTAGAAAACGGGCGAACTTTTTTACGAAAATTAATGAGATTATTCGCTACTTTTTGCGATAAACCTAATTGTAAAAGTTCATAACGAGAGACCGTATTAGGGTTAAAAACGAACAATCGCTGTTCTATTGAGTCATTTGTTGGTTGAAGGCTATCCCATTTGGCTATAAAGGGTTTTAATGCTGAATAATTCAATTCATTAGTTCGTGGAAAAAGTGTCGGATAAATTTTTGGAGCAAACAAACAAAGTAAAATAGCGAATAATAAGCATATAACTCCATTTCGCTCAAGGCGAGTAAAGTGGAAATAATCTTGTAACATGAGTTTTCTGTTTTGTTCTTAAGAAATTCGGGTGCTGCATTTCACAACAACATCGGTTTAGCAAAGTTAAGTTACAACTTTTCTTTCAAAAAAACAAACCATTACCCCATTTTTTTTAACAATACAAAAACTTACAATGAAGTCAAAGACCTGTTGACAAGTATTTTAAGTACCTGAACACAAATAATTAAGGAAGTGAGTGAGTGAGTGAGTGAGTGAGTAGAAGTAGGAAATAAAAAAAGATTGCACTAATTAAAGTGCAATCCTTCTTAAAATTTTTAGTTAAAGTAGCCCATAGGGGAATCGAACCCCTGTTACCAGGATGAAAACCTGACGTCCTAACCACTAGACGAATGGGCCAAAGTTTTATTTTAATAAAAAAAACATTTAACGCTTTCTTAAAAAGCAGTGCAAAGATAAATTCTTTTTTAAAAAATTCAAATGTATTTCAAAAAAAAAATTAATTTTTATGCTTTTTTTACTTAACTTTACAATCAAGTTAAGGATAGTGTCAAAATAACGCTATGTGTTTTTAATCGTTGTAATCATACAATATAATTGACTAATAACTTTTATAAAAAAATAATCATCATTAGTGGTTAACCAATTAATTGAGATTAATTTTTTAAGATAGCAATTATTCAATATTGCAACAACCAAGAACTAATATAGCTATTTGACAGTAGCTATATTTTTAACATCTATACGAATAAAGAAAGTTCATTTTAGATGATATTTTTTTAAAAAAAAGTATAGTCTTATTAGGAAAGAAACAATATTTAATTACTCTTCAATCAAGAATTAAATCATGAGAGTAGCAATTAATGGCTTTGGAAGAATTGGACGTTTAACGTTCAGAAATTTATTAAAAAAAGATAATGTAGAAGTTGTAGCAATCAACGATTTGACTGACAACAAGACTTTAGCCCACCTTTTAAAATACGATTCTACACAAGGAAAATTTGATGGAACAGTTGCTTATACAGATGATACACTGATTGTTAATGGTGTATCTATTAATACTTCTGCTGAAAGAAACCCTGCGGCATTGCCATGGGCTGATATGAATATAGATGTAGTTTTGGAATGTACTGGTATTTTTCGCAATGCTGCAAAAGCAGGATTACACTTAGAAGCTGGTGCTAAGAAAGTTATCCTTTCCGCTCCTGGTAGAGGTGATGGTATTCAAACTATCGTATTAGGTGTAAATGATGGTGACTTAGATAAATCAAATACGATTTTCTCTAATGCATCTTGCACAACAAACTGTCTTTCTCCGATGGTTAAGATATTAGATGAGACTTTTGGAATTGTACAAGGTGCAATGACTACAACGCATGGTTACACTGGCGATCAAAGGATATTAGATGCACCTCACGCGGACTTACGTCGTGCAAGAGCTGCCGCGGTTAATATCATTCCTACCTCTACTGGAGCAGCTATTGCCGTTGGAAAGGTTTATCCTTCAATTGCAGGTAAATTAATTGCTGGTGCTATTCGCATCCCTGTTCCAACGGGTTCAATGACAGAATTGACCGTTATTTTAGAAAAAGAAGCTAGTATAGAAGCTATTAATGCAGCATTCAAAGCAGCATCCGAAGCTGGTTTAGCTGGTATCTTGGAATACACGGAAGATCCAATCGTTTCTTCTGATATTGTTAAAAATACACACTCTTGTATCTTCGATTCTAGCTTGACTAGCGCAAGCGGTAAGTTAGTAAGAATTGTAGGATGGTACGATAATGAAGCTGGCTATTCGGCTCGTTTGGCTGATTTGACTACGATGGTCGCATAAGCTAGATTTATTTATATAGTATTGAAAAGGAATAACACGAATCAATTCATTGTGTTATTCCTTTTTTTTTATTTATTTTGAAAATAGGTTTGTATTTTTACAAAAAATATTCTAAAATAAGCCAATGAAAAATATTGATTTTAAAGATAAAAAAGCATTAATCAGAGTTGATTTTAATGTTCCTTTGGATAAGAATTATAATATTACAGATGATACACGCATTCAGGCAGCATTACCTACTATCCAATATATATTGGATAATGGAGGTGCTGTAATCTTGATGTCTCACCTTGGTCGTCCACTCAAGAAATTAAATGAAGATGGTTCAATCAATGTAGCTAAATTCACATTGAAGCACACCGTTAATCGGTTGTCTGAATCTTTGGGCAGACCTGTTCAATTTGTAACTGAAACTGTTGGAAACGCTGCTTCTGCGGCAGCTTCTGCATTGAAAGCAGGAGAAGTTCTAGTATTAGAAAATACTCGTTTTCAAAAAGAGGAATCAAAAGGTGACGAAAGTTTTGCAAAGCAATTAGCTGCTTTGGGGGATATTTATATAAATGATGCTTTTGGAACGGCACACCGAGCGCACGCTTCTACAACAACCGTTGCACAGTTTTTTGATGCTGATAGTAAGTCTTTTGGTTTTCTATTGAATAAAGAGCTAGAAAACGCTAAGAAAGTAACAGAAAATCCTGCCCGACCATTGACTTCGATTGTTGGAGGTGCAAAGGTTTCTGATAAAATATTATTACTCGACAAAATGATTGAATTTGTTGATAATTTGATTATTGGTGGAGGTATGGCTTATACTTTCATGAAAGCACAAGGCGGAAATATAGGTCATTCTCTTTGTGAAGAAGACAAGCTAGATTTGGCTTTGAATTTATTAGAAAAAGCTAAAGCTAGAGGTGTAAAAGTCTATTTGCCAGAAGATTCTATAGCTGCTGACCAATTCTCTGAGTCTGCGGACAAACAAGCTGCTGCAAGTAATGATATTCCTGATGGTTATATGGGATTAGACATTGGACCTAAAGCGATTGAATCTTTTAAAGAAGTTGTTCTAGCATCGAAAACTATCGTTTGGAATGGCCCTATGGGGGTTTTTGAAATGGAATCTTATGCAAAAGGAACAAAGACAATAGCAGAAACAGTTGCTGCTGCAACTCAAAAAGGCGCATTTTCGTTGATTGGTGGTGGCGACTCTGTAGCTGCGGTAAAAACTATGAAACTAGATGACCAAGTAAGTTATGTCTCGACAGGTGGCGGAGCGATGCTTGAATTATTAGAAGGCAAGGTATTACCTGGAGTAAAGGCTATTAGTGAAGAAAAATAAATAACTAGCACCATTCTACTTTTTCTTTGTTCTATTTAAAAGCACTAAAAAAATGAACCGTAGCGGTGCTATGCTTAATTTTTTAAGCACTTTTAAATAAAAAAATAAAGTTGTATAATGATGCAACTTATTCATTTTTCTTCACTTAAAGGATAACTTCTAACTTCTTTGATATAAAAAAGCCTGATTTCGTTTTGAAATCAGGCTTTTTTATATCAAAAGGCAATATTGGCTATTCTTCATCCTCTGACATAACGTCTCGGAGAATTTTCCTCCCAATCACAAAAAACAATGCTAAAAAACCACCCATAAAACCACCTATAACTGCTTTTTTAACCGTACCTTTTCCTTCCTCATCAAGTGGTAACATTGGCATATCAATAATTTTGATTGTAGGAGTCGCAGAAGCAACTGTAAACTTAATTGTTTCTAAGTTTTTAATAACTTCTCCATATAACGTCTTTAGAAAGGATAATTCTGCTTGAGCTTTTAACTCAGGAACTCTATCTGTATTAAAAATACGACCTCTATCAAAATCTGACAAACTTGCTATTTGATAAGTTATCTTTTCAATTTCATTATAAATAGAATCTGCTCTTATTGCTAATTTATCTAAAGTTTTTTGTTGTTGTCCAATTTCAGAATCTATATAGAATGCTTCGAGTTCCTTATATAATACTTTTACTAATTGATAAGAATATTCCTCAGATGTAGAAGTAATACTCGCAAAGGCTACGCCAGCTTCCTCTTCTAACCCCTGTGAAATAAGCCCCGTATTAATTTGCTTGTGAGCTAGTAAAAATGCTTCATTATCTAATAATGTATTTAGTTTTCCAGATTTTAATGGCTTAAACTTTAATTCGTTTAAATACTCCCAATGGCTTTTACGAATTACCATTCCGGCGCCATATAAACAGCCTTTTTTATTAGTAATATCTCCACTTTC
>CAKZLT010000272.1 GCA_937127195.1 uncultured Saprospiraceae bacterium | reverse complement strand
CGCATTCGTTCCTGTAATATTGACACTCGAAATATTTAATGCTGTGGTCGGGTCTGTATTTTTGATGGTAAAAGTCTTACTAATAGCAGATGCACCCGAGACTATTCCACCATAATCCGTATAATCAGCCGTGGAAGGCGTTCTATCGGCATCCGCAATAACGACGCTATTTCCTTCTACTTCAATAACTGGGTGTGCTATTCCTTCACAGTAAGGCGCAAATCTGATTGTAATATCTGATATATCATCTATTACAGGAGTTTCTGTCTTGTTTTCATTCGAATATACCAAATAATAATCTCCAGCAGGTATCTTATAATCTACGATATGTTCTGTACCCGAAGTCCAAGTGCCATTATGATGCCACCAACGATAACCATGTCCTAATTTTGCGGTGTCTCTTGCGTAATTACACGTATTTCCAGAAGTATTGTAAAGTATTAAATCTCCAAAATCTGGATTGGCAACATTCGTAGTACAAATAGCCATTATTCCTCCTGCGTAGTTATTCGGATTAAATACAGGGCCTATAACGTTCAATGAACCTTCTTGAACGGTTGTTATTTTATACACTATCGCTGAACCCAAAGCCGTACCAGTAGAACTACCAATAAAGCAGCCTTGTATAACAAAACTTGAATTGTTAGCTTTGCTAGATTGCACATTAGTGAACGTAGTCGGGAAAGAAGTGACTGGAATGGCATCGGCTACGGTATAGCCATTTTGTGCATTCATCATTGGCGAGAATGCTAGTAGAAATAAAACTAAAGTAGTAAAGAATTTCATATTTTAAATAGTTTTTTATTAAGATTTTGTGTCTGTTGTTTCCTTTATGTATTGAGGTTACCAAACAACACAGGTTATTTTTATTTTTTTTAAAAAAAAGTAAATAGAATCAAAAAAGCCTTCTCAAATCAATTTGAGAAGGCTTTTAGGAATTTTAAATACTTATTTTTTAAATCCTATTAACTATTTATAAGAAGACCTTTTTACACCAAACATAATACGGTTGCTCGGTTTTTTGCCTATATTTTTTGTATTTTTTAATATCGCTTTAGTATCCATCGCACTCCATACGAACAGGTGACCGCTCGGTGCTTCTGTACAACTCCAAAGAATATCTGTATCTTTCTCGTAGTAGAAATCTTCTGAAGTGTGCGGAAATCTCCACATCTCAGCAGGTTTATCACCTTCTTGTATCACCAATCTACAAGTTGAAGCCTTGTAATGAGGAGCCATATTTCTACTTAACCAAACCTTGTCACCCTCACGATATACACCATTAACACCATTAATATCTAATTTTGTATCACCTGTTACTACCTTTGCGCCCGTTTTACTTGCGACACCTCTAATCTTAGCATATTTGTATTTATAGCCTTCGACAGTTGCAGGATCTGTATTTACTGTTCCATCTTCATTCAAATCATAACCGTAAACATTGGTATAAATGTGTTTCTTTTTATCTTTAGGCATCAAAAACATATTATGTAATTTCTTAATACCTTTTACAGGGTTGAATGAAAAGGTTTTTTTAACCACTGCCATAGCATCTCCAGCAACTCTTGATTTAAAGTTTGCCGTCCAAAGTTTACGTCTGCCATTTACATTTTCTAAAGAAATACAAGCAAAACTACTAGCACCTTTAATGTGATAAATGGCTACTTGAGGTATTGCATATTGATAATTGAAAGCATGGTATTTACCATCGACAAAACCACATTTGTTGTTATCTTTTTTGCCATTTTTACCTTCTGTTTTGAATATTTTATTCAAATCGAATACTCTAATTCCCGTTCTAGTATCTGCGATATAAACAAAGTTTTTGTACCATGAAACACCTCCTGCGTGTGTTTTAACTGGTGTGTATTTGTTTGCTACTGGATATTTTTTATACTCTTTTTGATATTTCTCCTTCATGTTAAGTTCCTCAAAAGTATATTCTCTATTCGTAGATTCTACTAATAATATATGTCTATATTTAATATTAGCAGGGTCAGAAATATCCATAATTGTAATTCTCGCACCGTGTTTTCCTTTTGAATACCAGCTATTCATTATCATTCTTTTGTTTCCTCCAAGGTCAGAATTACCATTTCCAGAAACACCCTGTGGCCACCAAGTATTGGTTTTAGTATCTGATTTGTCCCATCTAAAAACATAAGGTTTTGTATTCTTAGGCTTATGAGAATCCGTAACATTATACCCATAAATGTTATTCGTTCCTGGTCTTCCTTTTCTGTTGTAAGTAATATTATCAAATGCTACATTCGGAAAGTCTTTCGACCAGTCTCCATATTTAATGTGATTGATTTTTACTCCCGAAGTGTTAAGCGTTTCAACGGTGTCGTTATCTTCATTCGGATCAATTGAAGTTGGTTCTGTATTTCCTATAAAGGAAGATAAAATAATGATAGTTGGGACTAATAAGGCTAGCCATAACATTTTATTTACTTTTGCAATCCTTTTCATTATTTATGATTTTTATTTTGAATAAATTGTTCTTGAAATATTGTCTGTCGCTTCTTTTATGTATTGAGCCTTTCAAACAACACAGGTTATTTTTATTTCTTTTTAAAAAAAGTAAATAGAATCAAAAAAAGCCTTCTCAAATTGATTTGAGAAGGCTTTTTTAAGTAGAAAGCATTTTTTTTAAAAAGAATTATTCACCCATCAATACAAAAGCTGACCAATATTTCGGCACAGCACTTGTCGGATTTTCTAACATTTTCAACTTAGCTTGACGCAATGCGCTGGTATAAGAAGGATTTTCAAAATAGCTTTTATAAAAATCAATCATCAATTCGCTGCTATACTCATCACTGACTTTCCACAATGAAAACATCACATTTTTAGCACCCGAATAAATGAAACTACGGTTCAAAGCTATCACACCTTCGCCTTCAATCAACTGACCGATGCCGCTTTCGCAACTACTCAAAATCACCAAATCAGCGTTAATACCTTTGAATTGAATTTCATTGGCATACATCAAATTATCCATTTTTTCATTTTTAGAATAACAAGCTAAGGCAGATAATTTTGGATTTTTGAAATTAACTAAACCGTGTGTTGCAATATGAATAAACTGGTAAGATTGAGCTTCTAGGGCTTTAGCTAACTTATTTTTTGTGGCGTTTCTATTTAAAAGAACTTTAGCTGCTCCGTTATTAGACTTTACTAATTTGGCAATTGCTTTTACTTCCTTTTTGGTACTTGGCAAGGCTACAAATTCAAAATTGTCAATACTTTGATAGATGCTATCCACCAAAAAATCTAATGAACGATTGACTTCTGTTAGTTTATCTCCTTTTGAAAATACTGGCGCAAAAGCAAGTAATGAATGGTTCTGAACGGTTTCTCTTTCTTGCAATCTCAGAAAGGAAGCCGCAGAATAATGATGACTGACTTCGTATTTTTTAATTAAAAAATCTAACTCATGATATGGCTTTTTCTCATCGCTTTTGAGTAGTAATTCAAAAGGCAATCGAAAAAGTTCATCATCTAATACTATCATTAGTTTCGATTTTCCTACTAACTCCGCTTCAACAGGTTTTATTAAAGTGTTATACAAATCATAACTTATATCAATAAATTCTTCACGGATAGTTTTTTGAAATGAAATCCGACTTTTAATCAATTGATTGAGCCTTTCTATCTTAGCTTTTAATTCTTTATCCTCTGTTTTATAGACCTTTTTGTCTGTAGAACTAATCGCTATTATATAATTATCAGAATAATATTTAGAATACTCAATCAATAGAACATCATCCGAAAGGGCTTTTTGAATATCCTTAAATGTAGGAAATTCTGATGGATAAAAATGTGCCGCTTCTTTGGGATGATTTTGATTGATTTCTTTCACCAAAACGTCCATTTGTTGGCTAGATTCAAATAAAGCATTTCGATAAAATGATATAGAATCTTGCTTGTTTTGGGCAATCATTAAGTCCAATTGCTGCCCATTAAGTTGTATTTCTTTTGATAATTTTTTTTCTGCTAAGTAAATATGTTTAGGCAAAGAACTAGAAGACAAGCTCTTTAGAAGTTGTATTGATTTTTGCTTTTCAACAAATTTTAACAATTGATTTAATATAGCCTCGGAAGGTGCTAATTCATAAATTTCATAATAAGAAGTCGTAATAGAAGTTAAAGCATAAGTAATGTCAGATGTATTATAAAGGCTAGATTGCTCAAAACCTCTAGTTCCTTTTCCAATACCTTCAAAAACACCTAGAGCCAAGATGTATGATTCGATTGATTTTTCCATCAAAGCAATATCTTTTTTCTCTCGCCCTAGTTTAAAACTAAATACGCCTTTACTCATTAAAGCATATCCTGCCATATACTTGTTGGTATATATTTCGTAAGGAGATGGATTTGAGGAAGGATTTTTATTATTAAAATGAGTGCACAATTCAATAATTACGTCATTGTGAATCACGGCAACAGCTTCTTCATATTTTTTTTGCAAACCTAAAATATTCCCTAATGTCAAACTTGAACCATAATATTTTCCGTATTGCTGACTATTGCGGATACTTTCTTCAGCTTTCACTAAATCCTTCATCGTTTGATAAATTGCTGCTAAATTAGAATAACTTACCCTTGTAAAGTGTTTATATTCTCCGTTTGTATCATTTAAAAAAAGCTCAATGGCATCATTATAATCTTGGATAGCTTTTTCAAGGTCACCTTTATTTCTATAAATAATTGCAAGATGAAAATGAAAAACGCCCACTCTCGGATTGGTTAAACCAAATTCAATTTTAGCTAACTCTAAACCTTTATTTATTGCTTCTATTCCTTTCTCAAATTGCTGTAATCCACCGTATGATTGACCTATTTCTACATATATTTCTGTAACCTCTTTTGAATTATATTTTTGATGTAACTTGTTATCCGCTAATATTTTTTGACCATAAATAATTGATTTTTCATAATTTCTTGTCATCATGCTATATTGCATTCTTCCTCTATATATCATCAATTGATGAAGCGGAAAATTTTTATCTTGAAGTTTGTTCAAGGACTTTTCTAAAGTATTAATTAAGGTATCCGCTTGAGCTAAACGATTGTTTGCGATATAAGATTTTAGTAGAATTTCAGCAGTGTAAAAATAATCATTAGAGCTTTTTTGAGTGCATTCAAGTGCTTTTTTTACATATTTGATGGCAAGGTCAGGTTGGTCATATCGCGCCAAAAACCATTTATTCAAAAAAGCATTTCTTAAAGCAGGATGTGTTTCTGAAAGTCCTTCTTTTTCTGCTAAATTTAAAATTTCTTGTGTTATAAAACAGCTAGAATCCGCTGAAATTGAATCCTTGATATAAAAAAGAAAAGCACCTTTTATTTCGATCAATTTAGGATGAAAAGGATGAGCTTCATATAGTTCAAGTGCTTTTTTAATTTTTTGAATGGAAGCACCAAAATCTTCATCATCTGATAAATGAATACTTTCAAAATACTGATTCGCCAAAGCGGTATCTTTCTCAATATCGCCCGTTGGCTGTGCATCAGCAAATATTGATACTAGGATAAAGAGTGCTGTAAGATAAGTTTTCATGCAATGTATTTTAATTATGTTAACGCAATAGTACAAGAATTAAATTTTTTTTAAAAAAAAGCATGAAAACTGGTAACATTTCAAGATAAATAAAACCATACTTTGACATTAGGTATTAGATACTTAGGGAGTATTCAATCCCTAATGTCAAAATATCAGTTATTCGCTACCTTTCTCGCCTCCTAAATTCTGTTGGCGAAACGCCTACTTGCTTTTTAAAGGATTTAGAGAAATAAGTGTAATCCTTAAAACCACAGTTTTTAGCAATTTGATACACGTATTTTGAAGTTTGTTTCAATTCACGCTTAGCATAAGCGATTCTTTTACTTAAAATGTACGTTCGTGCATCCTGAAAGGTTATTTTTTTCAACTTTCTATAAAGTTGCATTCTGCTTATGCTCAACTCATGAGCGATAAAACTTCCTTTCATTTTATGAGAACTCAAGTGCTTTTCTATCACTCGATTTACATTTTCAATAAAAAAAGTGTCATCTTCCATAAAGTTTTGTTTTCTTTATGTATTCACTCAAGGAAATAACACAGTAATATTTCGTTTTTCTTTTTTTTAAAAAAAACTTGAATCAATATTGTCAGATAAAGAATACATAGAAGGTCTAATCAATGAAGATAGAAGAGTAATACAGGCGATTTATCAGAATTTTTCTGGTAGAATCAGTAACTATATTATGCAAAAAGGTGGTTCTTCTGAAGATGCAAAAGATATTTTTCAAGATGCTTTGCTAATTATTATTGACAAAATGAAAAACTCTGATTTTCAGCTAACTAGTAGCTTTTATACCTATATTTTTAGCGTCAATAAATACCTTTGGTTTAATAAATCTAAAGGAAAATCAAGAAAGAGTGTGTTGTTACCCGATGATAATACATTAAAAGGGGACAATAACATAGAAAGAGAACTCCTAAATAAAGAAAAGGATACTATTTTTCAAGATAACTTTAAAAAATTAGGGGAGTTTTGCCAACAATTATTAACAATGTTTTTTGAGAAAAAAGACACTGTGATGATTGCTAAATTGTTAAAATTAACCAATGCACATGCTGTTCGGACACGAAAATATCGTTGTCAAGAATCATTAAAAAAAATAATTCAGAAGGATAGTAGATACAAAGAATTGAGAAGCAATCGATGATGAACGAAAATCAACTAGAAAATATAAATCGATATTTGGACAACGAAATGTCTGTTGAAGAACGAAAAGCTTTTGAGGAACAGCTTCGTAATGACGAAGAATTGACTGAAGAGTTGGAATTTTACAAGGATTTTCATGGCTATGCAGAACGTCGAAAACCTGCACTCAGACAGGATTTAAGCGATTTTGGTGATAAATATATTATAGAACCCAATAAGAAAAAAAGCGCATTTTCATATTGGATATTGATACCAATATTGCTACTCATAGCAATTGTTTGTTATTTTTTATTCTTTCAAAAAGATAACCCGATTCAAGAAAATACTGTTCCTACAAATACAGAAACACAATTACCAACCAATAATACAGAAGAAAATATTGAAAATAATTCTGAGGATAATTCCAATAAAGATTCAGAAGAATCTGTTGACGAACCCAAAAAGAATAACGAGCCTAATTCACCAAAACCTTCTATCAATCAGCCAATTGCAGCTTTAAACAAAGCAGACTTTGAGCCTAATCCGATTCTAGAAGCCGTAATAAAAGAAACCTATCGAGAAACCGTCGTTCAAGATTCGACGATTCTTTCTGCACCAGCACCAGATGAGGAATTTAAGTTTGGTTCTAGTATTCCGATTTTAGTTGAAGGATTGACCACCGTTTCGCCAAATTATGTTATCAATATTTACTCCAATCGCTCTTTTGATGTTGAAAATGATTTTCCAATATTAAACGCGCCAATAAGCGCGAAAGCTGAAAATGGTCAATATCGTTTTCGATTTAATGGTAATATTCCTTTGAAAAAAGGTTTGTATTATTTGGTCATTAAAAAAGATAACTTAATTGAAATTATACATATTTCTCGATTTACGGTAAAGTAATACTCAATAAAAAAGTTTCTCCTAATCGAAACAGCGGTAGTAGAAACCAGAATATAGAAACCATTTGAAAAAGCAAAATTTTAGACAAATCTCATAAAATCATAAAGAACCAAATAACTTTTAAATGCATGAACTTTAAGCGAACAAAACTATATTGAAAACGTTATTCGTGCATTCGTGGCAAAAATTGTCAAAGCACCTAAAATGAAGGGTGTAATTCTGTTTTTCGCTTATGATGAAAAATAGCTTTTAAAATAAATGCTATTTTAAAAAGCAAAAAATGGAATTACACCACATAATTATCAAGAAAACTAAACTGATAGAAAAAACAAGTGGAAAGAGTAACTTTCTGCGATAAATTTAAACCCCATAATTTAAATTGGTCAATAAGACATTCATCCAATTTAAATCACAGAATAACAACAAGATAGTTATCTTTACTTCTGAAAAGGGCTACACACCTAGAATGATATGTCTTAGATTAGTTCTAAATAAACCAATCGGTCTTTTCTTATCTCAACGACTTTTGAGAATTAAACGTTTATTAGGTACATTTGTAAAAATATAGTCATAAATTATTATTACTTAATAGTTTTTTTCTTTAATATTAACGAAGAAAAAATTTAATCAATCACGAACAATAATTTCAAATATGAATTGGCTCGTAAATTTTCTAACATCTTCTATTGGACGAAAGCTAGTCATGAGTTTGACTGGTCTTTTTTTGTGCTTCTATTTAATCATTCACGTTGGAGGTAACTTGCAGTTATTTTTGGACGATGACGGTAAAGCATTTAACACTTATGCGCATTTTATGACTAGTAATCCACTGATTACGGTAGTCGCTTGGGGTACTAAAATAGCCATCTTATTACATGCTATTGTAGGTATTTTACTTTATTTTAAAAATAAAGCAGCTAGGAAAGTAGGGTATGCAGTAAATAACAAAAAGGCATCTACTTGGGCATCTCGAAATATGGCTCTTTTGGGTTCTATTACTTTAGCTTTTATTCTTGTTCACTTACAGAATTTTTGGTGGCAAATCAATAATCCAAATGCAATACTTCCAAAAACAA
>CAKZLT010000271.1 GCA_937127195.1 uncultured Saprospiraceae bacterium | reverse complement strand
ATAATATCTAACATCGGTTCTTCTTCAGGCGTTTTTGAAACCATATTCACTAAACCTGCAATCGCACCACCACCGTACAAAGTCGAAGAACTGCCTTTGATGATTTCAAATTGATTTAAGTCCAAAGGCGGAATTTGCATAAGACTCAAACCGCCCGAAAAACCGCCATACAATGGAAAACCATCTTTCAAAAGCTGTGTGTATCGTCCGTCCAAACCTTGAATACGAATACTACTATTACCACTACTTAATGACGATTGCTGGATTTGAATGCCTGTACTTTCACGCAAAACCAATGAAATATTAGCAGAATTCATAATTGCCTTTTCACCCAATTCTTCTAAACCAATCGTTTCTACACGAGTAGGAATATTTTGAATAGTTCTTGTACTTCGGGTAGTACTAACCACAATTTCTTCCAATTCCTCACCCGACTGATGAAGATAGAAAGTCGGTGTTTCCATATTTTCTGTAATGGAAATAGTTGTTTCCAATTCTTCATAACCAATGTAAGAAATATGAATTTCATACTCACCTACTGGAATGTTTTTAATATCAACCATTCCATTGACATTCGTTGCACCACCTTTTTCTAAATCTTCAAATTGCAATGCCGCACCTATTAGCGGTTCTTTGGTTTCTTCATCTGCTATAATTGCTTTAAAATCAATGTTTTGACCAAATATAGAAGTGTGTAGCATTACCAAACAGGTAATACTCCATAAGATTTTTTTCATTTTGAATATACTTTTGTTAATCAATTAATTTTTACTTGAAAATAGATAGACCTATCCTATAAATATTTGATTAACAATAGGTTGGTGGATGCCAAACAGTAGATTGGTAAGAAAATGAATAATGAAAGGAGTAATGAAAATTGAATGTAAATAAGGCTTGTTTATTTATAAGTTCGCTTGCCTTAATTTTATTTCCTACAAAAGAACTGCCACAACAAGCACATAAACAATATACCGAACAGTTATCTTCTTCATCTTCTGAGTGATTGTGAGAAGTTGCTTCTTGCTCTTCATCACAATCTAAACCATCAGAACATGGATAAACAGATAATCCTAAAATCGTCAATGCTAATATGTAGGCTATGATTTTCATTACGATTGCAAAGATAAATTATAATTTGTGCAATTCGGTTGCAAAGAGTGTTTAAGAACAACAACTTTTTCCACTTTCTTGAATAGGTGGGCATGCTACCGTTCCATAACTACAATAAACGCAACAATCACCCGATTTTGGCTTTAATACTGTTTTGCAATTTTCACAATCATAGAAATACTGACAAGCGTTAGTTGGCATTTCTTCCTCTTTCGAGTGTCCACATTCTGGGCAAGTAATAGTGGATTTTAATTCTATGGTATTTGTCATTATGATTTGATTTTAAGTGTTTTATGGCTCGTTACTTCGTAGCCTATTGCTCCAATAGCTTTTTTGATTTCTTCGATGGAAGTTTTGGTTTTATCAAATTTTACAATGGTATTCCCTTTTTCATAAGAAACAATTACTTCGATAATTCCTTCTAATTTTTCCACTTCGTGTAGAACATGACCTTCACAGCCTGTACAAGTCATTCCTTTGACTTTAAATTCAACTTTTTGAATATTATCTGCTTCGACTGCTCCAATTTCTGTTTTCGGTGATGAAGGAATTAAATAATTCGCATACATCGGAAAAGCAGTCATCACAAGAGCAAAAGCCGTGATAATGCCTAAAAACTGTTTGGTTCGCCAAAACGGTAATTTTTCGGTGACAGCACAACCACAATCATCAGATTGTGCCGTTTTTATAGGTTTCAATTTATCATACCAAGCATATCCCAACGCCAAAACCGTTGCACCAATCAAAAAAGGTCTTGCAGGTTCGAGCCATCCAAAATTACCTGCAAGGCTGCTTGTTCCTGCTAAAACTGCCAAAACAGGCGTGATGCAACACAAAGACGAGGCAATAGCAGCAATTACACCTGCACCGATAGCGGATGATTGAGTTTTCATAGTTGTACTATTTTATCGTTGATAGAAATATTATTTAAAATGCTGTTCAAAATAATCGCATGGTTGGATTTCAAAGAATAATAAATTGTTTGTCCATCCTTACGTCTTTTTATCAAGTCAGCATCTTTTAGCTTTCGCAAATGCTGAGAAACGGCAGGTACAGACATTCCTAAAATATCACTCAAGTCACAAGGACAAAGTTCGCCTTCTGTTTTTAGCAGCAATAAGATTTTTAGTCGCACTTCGTTTCCTGCTAAGTTTAGAACTTTTGCTAATTGACTGACTTCACTTTCTAAGTCCGTTAAAAGCGTTTTACAATTTTGGATTTGAATTGGGTCTGCCAATAAGCGAATACATGATTTATTTTCTTTTATCATTGACGATTATTTTATTCAAAAGTATTAGTTTTTTATTATTTGACATATTGGCACTGCATAATAGCGACACTCAATAGCTGAACTTTCTCAAGAGCCTTCTCAATAAAAAACGTCAAAAAAACAGTTCTGCCAATTTGTCACCAGGTTGCTCAGCACGCATAAATGCCTCGCCGACTAAAAAAGCATTTACATTATGATCACGCATGGCCTGCACATCATCGATAGTATGAATACCACTCTCAGTAATCACTATGCGATCGTCGGGGATCATTGTTAACAGGTCATAAGTTGTCGCTAATGATGTTTCAAAATTATGCAGGTTACGGTTATTGATACCGACCAAGGTGTTACCCAATGGCAACGAGCGCTCTAGCTCAGCCTGGTCATGCACTTCGATCAGCACATCCATTCCCAACTCAATAGCTGCAGCATTAAGCTCGGCCATTTGAAGATCATCTAAACAAGCGACTATCAACAAAATACAGTCTGCACCAATTGCCCGCGCCTCATGTATTTGATAAGGGTCAACAATAAAATCTTTGCGAATAACGGGCAGGGAGCACGCCGCCCGCGCTTGCATTAAATAGTCTTCATGGCCTTGAAAAAAATCGGCGTCGGTTAATACCGACAAACAGGCAGCCCC
>CAKZLT010000270.1 GCA_937127195.1 uncultured Saprospiraceae bacterium | reverse complement strand
AACTAGCCGAAGAACAAAAGAAACTCAATAGTATTGTCGGAAATATTCGTGGAAGAGAGAATGACAAGCAACTCGCCAAACAAAAAATCGAATACGTTCAGCAACGCAAACAGACTTTAAAAGATAATATAAAGCAACAACAAGAAGAAATTCTGGCGACAGAAGACGAACTTGATTATTATCGTGGTGAAATCAATATCGAAAAGGATGTTGAAGACACACTCGAAACACAATTGATGAATGCCCAAATGGATTTGGATGAAATCCGAGGCAAACATCAATCCCTCAAAACGGAGTTAGACGATTATATTCGCGACCAAAGAATCATTGATAGAGATATTTTCAATTTGGAGAAAGAACAAGCTATCAACACCACAAAAACGGATAATTTAACGCGCGAAATCCAACGAAGTGAAGTCGAAATCCAAAAGCGACAAGCCGAACTAGGAACTTTACAGCAGCAAATTTTAGACAATCAAGGCTTACAAGATGCTCAAAAAGAACTAGTAGAAAAGGCGGAAAAAGCGGAAATTGAGTTACAAAAAAGTATCGAGAACACTCAAAATCTTATTGAGACACTCAAAGATGAACGTAATAAAGTCAACCGAAAATTAGATTCATCACGCAATGAATACAACTTGACCAAAAGCTTAGTAGAGAGTTTGGAAGGCTTCCCAGAATCTATTAAGTTTTTGAGTAAAAACAAAAATTGGCAGTCAAACGCCACGCTTTTATCCGACTTGATTTATTGTAAAGAAGAATACCGCGCGGCAATTGAGACCTATTTAGAACCATATTTGAATTATTATATTGTAAAAAATAAGCAAGAAGCATTAGAAGCAATTGCTCTTTTAGAAAATGCAAAAAAAGGAAAAGCCAATTTCTTTTTGTTGGATGCTTTTGAAAATAAAGCCTTTGAAAAGGCTATTCCAACAACTGAAACAGTTTCTGCTTTTGACGTTGTAACGGTCGATGCCGAATACAATCAACTGGTTCAACACCTGCTTTCTAATGTTTTGATTGGTCAAAATGCTGTTTCTAATTCAGTTGAAAACGATTCTAAAACGGTTTATTTATCGCAAACGGGCGCGTTTATACAACGTCGTTTTTCACTTTCTGGTGGTTCAGTAGGAACTTTTGAAGGAAAAAGAATTGGTAGAAAAAAGAATCTAGAATTATTAGAACAAACGATAGGAAAGCTCAAAATCGAAAAACAAAATAATCACGAACAATTACAGCAACTCGAACAGCAGTTGAGACAATTGCGTAATTCTACACAAAAAAACGTGATTATTCGAGAACAAAAGCATTTGGATTCGCTTACACGCCAATCCATTTCCTTAAAAACGCGACTCGAAAACTTCCAAACTTTCTTGAATGAAGCGCACGACAATCAAGCGCAGAAACAAAAAATCATTCTAGAAATTCATCAAAAAAACGATATTCTCAGTGAGCAGTTGACCGCAAAAAGAATGGAAGCGCAATCACTCAAGAATAATATTAGTTCAAAAGATAGCACTTATCGCACCATCGCGGATGAATTAACGAAAGCATCTGAAGATTATAATCAAAAGAATATTCAATTTATTCGTCAACAGAATAAAATCACCGCGCTTCAAAAAGAAATTAATTTCCGTAAAAAACGACTCTCGGACTTAACCGCCAAACTCGAAATTGATAGTCGCAACTTTGCAGCAGCGGATGGAGAACTAGACGAGGCAACTCAAAAAGTGGTTGACCTTGACCAGTTATTAGCTACTTTATATCAATCCAAATCCGACCAACAAGTTTACTTGAATGATGTCGAGCAGGTCTATTATGCTTCGCGCGGAAGTATTACCGTCAATGAAACTGAAGTTCGACAACTCAACCGAAAATCACAAGATTTACAGCAAGTTATCCAAGAACTAAAAGACAAATTCAATGCATTAAAACTGGAATTAAGCTCTATTTCAGAACGATTAAAAATTGAATTTAACCTAGAAGCCGATACGCTTTTTAACCGTAAACCTACCGAAGAGTTTACACAGGAAGAATTAACTCAAAAAACCGCAAAACTCAAAAACAGGCTTTTCAATTATGGCGAAATCAACGCCATGGCAATTGAAGCCTACGACGAAATGAAGGAACGTTACGACTTCATTACCGACCAAAAAAAGGATTTGGAATCTGCCAGAGAAAGTCTTCTCAGCACTATCAAAGAAATCGAGAATATCGCAACTGTTCGATTCATGGAAGCTTTTGAGCAAGTTCGGACGCACTTCAAAACCGTTTTTCAGAGCCTATTCATGAAAGATGATGATTGCGATTTACTCCTAGAAACGCCCGAAGACCCGCTAGAATCGCGTATTAATATCATGGCAAAACCTAAAGGGAAACGTCCTCAGTCAATTAATCAGCTTTCGGGAGGTGAGAAAACTTTGACCGCTACGGCATTGCTATTTTCCTTGTATTTACTCAAACCTGCACCGTTTTGTATTTTTGATGAAGTTGATGCACCGCTCGACGATGCGAATATTGGAAAGTTTAACAAAATTATAAAAGAATTTTCTAAGGATTCCCAGTTCATTATCGTTACACATAACAAACAGACAATGGCTGCGGTTGATATTATTTATGGCGTTACAAATACGGATGGTATCTCGAAGGTTGTTCCTGTGGATTTTAGGAATTTGAATTAGAGTAATTTAATATAAAGCCATTTCAATCGCATATATTTTCATTCTTCACAATGAAAAAGGTATCTTTGTTAAAAATAATTAACTATTTATAAAAAAAATAAATTCTAGTGATATAACATTCTCTAAATGTATCACTTCTAAATAAGGTTACAAAAATATTTAATGAATAGAAATTGGACTGATTTCAAATCACTACATAGTAATTTAGCTGGTGCAAGAGAAGCCTTTGAAGATGCTTGCGAAACACTATACAGAAAAAAACACCCAAATAAACATGTCAGTCAAATGAAGGTAAAACAAGGTGATGGTGGCATAGACATATTCATTGGAGAGTTTGGAAAC
>CAKZLT010000269.1 GCA_937127195.1 uncultured Saprospiraceae bacterium | reverse complement strand
GTCGATTTTCTAAGTCCAAAAAATCATCTTTATTTCGGTCTAAATTTCCTTGATAGCTGTACCCGTCAGCCAGTGTATTGTAGCTCCAATTCGTTTTTTTGACTTTTTTACTCCACGCGCTTCCGAGCCTTGCTTGCCCTTCTCCCTGTTGACTACCTTGTATTTGTAGTTCTAGCGGCGTTCCTGCACTTTTATTTAATAATTTTAAATTGCTGAATAAAGGGTTGTAAATGTCTCGAGGAACTTGATTGGCAAAGTGACTCCCAATAAAGGTATTTGGCATTTCTTTTATAAAAAAACCTTTGCCAATGCCGTCATAGTTCCAATTTCCAAAGATGTCAATGGCGGATAATCGAGCGGAATTGTCAATGTAGTTGGATTGAAACGGACTATTGATAAAGGTTTGTGCATTGATGCTAAGGCTGATGAATAGGAATATATAGGTAAATGTAGATTTCATATTTTTAGTTTTACTTTAGTTGATAGCATGGAAACGCTGATGCCCAAGGGCATACGCTGACAACTTCGTTGTTCGCGGATAGTCGCGGATTTTGCTTTTGTGATTTGCTTTTGGTTTTTGTTAAAATTTAATTCAAAAAATGATTTAGGAAATTAAATTAGACCTATAATCTGCTACCAATAAAAGCAAAATCCGCGTTCATCTGCGAATTGCGAAGCAATCAGCGTATGCCTTTAGGCATCAGCGTTCCCATGCTACAACCAAAAGTCATCGATTCTTATGCTTATTTGAAAAAACTTTTCTTTTGAATACTGGCGTTTTTCCAAAACTCATCAAAAGACCAACTTCTATATCGGTTGCTTTCAAATAATTCAAAAGTTGATATTCATGTTCTTCTTTCAATGAACCAGCTTTGATTTCTATAATGACTTTATTTTCTACTAAAATATCAGAATAAAAAAGACCTGCTGTTTGCCCTCTAAAAAAAACTTTGATTGGCTCTTGTGTTTTTACATCTAATAAATGGCTATCTAAAGCTATACAAAGTGCTTTTTCATATACCTTTTCAAGAAAACCATAGCCTAATTCATTGTAAACCTCGTAAAATGCTTTGATAATCGTATCAGTAACCTCTTTGTGTAATAATTCCATTTGTACTTTGCGTTTACTGGCAGCAATTCCTTTTTAGAAAAAAGTTAAAAATCAAGATTAAAATTAAAAAATCAAGGTTAAATTCTTGTACTTCTTTTAAAATAAAAGTTCAACAAAAACAAAAGCAAAATCCGCGTTCCCATGCCACAACCAAAAGCCAACCACAAAAGCAAAATCCGCGTTCATCTGCGAATTGCGAAGCAATCAGCGTATGCCTTTAGGCATCAGTGTTCCCATGCTACAACCAAAAGCCAACCACAAAAGCAAAATCCGCGACTATCTGCGAACAACGAAGTTGTCAGCGTATGCCCTTGGGCATCAGCGTTCCCATGCTACAACCAAAAGCACTACTACTTCACCACCACATCCAACCCCGATTGCCATTTCTTATCCTCCGCACCATAATACAAATACGCCGAACTAGCACCACCTTTATAACGCCCAACAATATCCGCCTTCAAATCCAAATGCACATTTTTAACCTCTTGCCCTTTCAGATGCCTAAAATACAACACCAAATAATTATCCTGAATTTCATAATAATCAAACGCCTTTCGTTCCTGCAATTCCTTGAGTTGCCACGGTTGAAGGCTCAGCCCCGAAGGAATCCCAACCAAAGCAATTGGACTAAATAAATCTTCAGAAGAAGGATTTTTGAGCGTTGCGGTGAGGCGAACCGTTTCACCAGATTTAACTTCATTTTTGGCAATAGCGGCATTGAAATCAAAACGACAATCAGGCGAAGAACTCGGTTGGAGGGTTTTCCAACCGATTGCCAAAGTATAAGGAATGCTTTTATTATTATTGACTAATTTGACTTCAAAAGTGTTTTTCCCTTTTTTTAAATAACGCTTTAAATCAAAGGAAACTGCCTTTTTATCTTTTTCAGAAAAATGTTGATGTAACACTTTTGTATTATTAATCAAAAGCTGTATCTCTCCTTTTGCGATAACTTGTTTACTGATTTTAGAATATTCGACCAAAGCTTTTAGTGCTTGTACGGTAGCTTGTGTCGAACCAAAATAACCTCTTCGAGTTTTGGATGTAGCAATATTTTGTATCAATTGTATTAATAAAACTTCGTCTTCACTTCGGTTCTGTTGAATAATGGCTTGTGCAATAAGAGACAACGTTTCTACATTCGCCGAATGCCCGTAAGAGTAAGTTATTGTTTTTCCTGTGAAAGGGTTTTTGAGACCTTTTTTATTGACTTCATCAATCAAAATATCTAGTAAAGCAGCCGCTTTTTTGTGGTTTCCGACATTCCAATTAGACATTGTAGCGAGCGACAAACGATACCAATCAAGGCTATTTTCGGCTTCATTGGTAATATTTTTAATAGAATTTTCAATATTAATTTTACCGTAAACGCTCATTGCGTGCGTGATATAAGCATTATGAACCGCGGCATAGCGATTATAACCATAATATCCACCTTCCCAACTGCCATCAGCTTTTAATCGAGTAGTGAGCCAAGCGGCAGTTCTGTCAATCATATTTTGGTCAACTCGATTGTAAACCTTTTTCATATCCATGAATTCCAATAAGCCGTAAGCGGTCAAGCGTTCATCAGCAGGACTTTGACCATACCAATCAAAACCGCCATCTACACATTCATAACCAGCCAATTTGGTATAAGCTTTTGACATATATTTTCTAGCGGTTTTCTTTGCTTCTTTATCGTCAACCTCCATTTCTTTCATATAAATCATGGCATAAACGTTAGGATAGTTGGATGAAGAAACTTGTTCAAAACAACCATGAGGCTCACGAAGCATACCTTTTACACCGTCTTCGAGTTCGGATGTTATATTTGGATAAGCAGTAAAATTGGCAATTAAAGAATTAGGTTCATATTCATCTAAGTCGAAGCTGACTTTCTTAGAAACGGCATTATCTGAAAAAGAAAAACTTCGGTCAAAACCCTTTGATGCGACTTTTACGGTTGATTGAAATGCCTTCGAAAAGGTATTAGTTCGCACATTAATTAAGAAATAACGTAACATTTCGGTGTTTCCAGCATCTAGCAAAAACTCTTGTCGGCTGTATTCATTGGGTTTAATAACGATTGGTTTATTGGTCGCTGGAGGTAATTTCAAATAAGTAAGATAGTTGTTACCTCTAGTTACTTGATTAGGCTGAGACAAATACGCGGATATTTTTTTATCAGTATTATTTTTTAATAAAACAGAGACCAAAAACTGGTCGCCAGTGGTTACAAATTCAGGCATTTTTACTTCAACACTAAACGGACTTTCTACCACAAAAGTCGTTTCTGCTCTACCAATTTTTCCTTCATCCGAAATACCTTCAATAATCGCTCGATAGGTGGTGTTTTTTTCGGTTGCATAGAAATAAGAACTTCCGTGACCTTTATTATTCGTTCTAATCCAAGGATTCCATAGAAGTGTTGCAGGATTTTTGACTTGCGCATTTTGGTTGCGATTAGGATAATATCTAGCTTGCACAAAGTTGCGACCATAATAAAATTGATTGCTATTGGTCAGCGTCGGACGCATTGATAATCGAGGAATAGAAGCAGGATTTATGTTGACATCCATGCCGTAGCCGCCAATAAAACCGTCATTGTTGGTTGAACTATAAGTACCATAACCAACCGTTACTAATTCTTCTACATTGGCACTGCTGACCATAACCGCAGACAGTCTATTAACACTCCTTTGGTTAATCATTGAGGTGGTGACCTGAACGCCAGATGCCTGTTGAGTGAGTGCCTTTCTGACATCATTTCGATTATTGATAACAGCTATAACAGGTGTTTCTTTTACTTCTTCAACCTTGACTTCAAGTTGATTTTTGAGGTCTTGAACACTTGCCACTGGCGTTGTAACGTGGCTAAAACTAGGTAATTCGTAATTATATGAACTCCAATTGACGTTCATTTTTGACTCAAAACCGCGATAGGTTGCATTGACTTGTCGAACTTGATAATTGTTATTATCCATATTAACAGGCAATTGAAAAAGCCCATTTTTATCGGTTTTGACTGAGTTTTTTTTGTTATTCGCAAAGAAGACTTTCGCACCTTTTTGTGGTTTTCCATTCATAAAAACTGTTCCTTTCAAATATACTTGGTTTTTTTTGTATTGGATTTTATTAGCCCACGTTTTAGGTTGTTGTTCCATTATTTCGCGCCAGCCAAAACGTCGCCAGCCGTGTGTCATCATTACATAATCGAGTGCTTTTGTAGCTTTTTTTTCTTTTTTATTAAAATAAAAACTCGGCTCAAAAACGTCGCCTTGTAACTCAGAACTCATCAACAAATAAGACAAAATGTTATCTTGCTTGTCATCCGCGAAAGTATGCCATTGGTCATCTACGACGGTGAGTGAAAAGTTTCCTTCAACGCCTTTTCCTGTTTCGTCTTGTGCTGTAAAATAGAAATTAATTCGCTCACCAGGACTGTATTTCTTTTTATTAAAATTAGCTTTAATATGTATTTTTCGATTTGAATGAAGAAAAGTCAATCGCTCTGCTTGCGGATGAAGTTGCGCATCAAAAACGGTGAATTTCATAATTCCAAGAGGAAAACTATCCGTTTTTATATTATAAATACCACTTTTCGCATTCGTGAAAGTCTCGCTATAATGAATTTTTCCAGCAGCTTCTGCCACTAAATGAATCGTTTGAGGCGTATTGGTATGAATATAAAAACTGACTAGATTGGTGTTTTCATTAACTTTGCGAATGCCAATTCCTTTATTGAGTGCTTTCGGGAGTTGGAAAGTTTGGTTGGAAGGTTGCGTTAATTCTACTGTGTAATTTTCATTATTATTTGCGGTTAATTCGAATGCGCCTAAGCCTTGATGATAACTTTCAAAATCGGCAATCACTTCATTATTTTCATCAATCAAAACGGCTTTAATATCCGCTGGTTTATTATATTCGTTGAGTGCTTCAAATGCGACGCGGTTCGTCATTCC
>CAKZLT010000268.1 GCA_937127195.1 uncultured Saprospiraceae bacterium | reverse complement strand
ACCATGCCTAACAAATTTCTCTTTAATAAATTAAATCTTGCGGGCAAATGAAACGGTTTTGCTCCGTGATATTCAAACACCACCGGCAAGCCCAGCGTAAGGGCCATCTGGGCCATTAAACGATTCCTAGTGAATACCCAAGACGGTTTTTGTCCTTGAGCATACAGAACAGCTCTCAATAAAAAAATAAAACTAACATGTTGTTTAGAAAAATGTTTGCTCGGAAGAAGGAGTGTGTTTATCACTTTGATCAAAAAGTGCCTCGATAAACCATAAAAGCGTTTTACCTCCCGCGTCTGTTCATGGGGTGACTTACGCCAATAACCGGCCGTCACCAATTCCACATCCACGAAATGCGAAAAACCCTGGGCCATAAAAACCGTTTGAATGGAATTGGCTTGAGGAGAAGGTATATTTCCGCCAGAAAGATAAACGGGTCGGTGAACATTTTTGTGGGAGACAACGGAGTTGGAATTCCAGAAGAAGAACAAAAAGACGTATTAGCTCAATTAGGCAAGTCAAGTACCATTGCTTCTTACCGAACGATTGAGAGATATATGGATGAAGCATCAGACAAGACACTCAAAAAATGGGCAGTTGTCGCGTTGCAGCATTGCAGAATTCATCTTGAAAATGACCTTTTGGATGAGCCAATTGGCTTTATAGCCACAGGGTTGGGTGGAAAAGGACAAAAAATTCGATACTACTTCGTTTTATTTTCTAAAGAGCCTTTAAGGGAAGTAATGCTAGACGAAATTGAAGCAAATTATCGTGAAATAGCAAAAAAACATAATGCTGAAATTGAGTCTATCGAACAAATTGGCAACCAAATTTCGATTGGTCTTCTTTGTCCAATAAAAGTGCAACTGAGCGAAATAGTTGAGAAAGGAATCGAATTTTACCCTTTCTTAGAAGAGCATTATATAGCAACGAATATGCAAAAACCTGATGAACTACTCATCAAAAAATGGCTGAGAGAAAAGAAAGAAAGCCAAAAAGAACAAGAACAAGGAGGAAAAGAACGTAATTTTTTAGATTTAAATGAGGATAATATTTCTTATAATTAATCGTATTACCTAATTCATTGGGCAAATATAAAAAGAGGTATAAGAACTTTCAAAAGTTACTTATACCTCTTTTCCATTTTAAGAAATGGTTAGTTATTTCACTTTAATTTCTTCATAATATATATTATTCGCGGTTAATATTTTAACTGTATAAGTACCCGTTTTAGCTTTTTTCAAGTCATAAATAACTCTTTTAGCTTTATTTTCCTTTTCAGCATATTGTTTTTCGTACAATACATTTCCCTCCTTATTAAGAATACTAACCGTTTTAATGATTGTGTTAGGACTTGTTATAATGAAATTTTCTTCTTTTTGAGTCAATATGGGCTTTGATACTTCTTCCATTTCGCCTATAATCACTTTCCCAAATTCGTTGATAATTAACTCTTGACTATAAGATTTGTTTGCACGAGTAACAGTCAATAAATAATCACCTGAAGCTAATTTCGATAAATCCAAAGTCATTGCAAAACCAGTTGGAGATGTAATTTCTTTTTGATAAACTTTGTCATAGTTTTCGTTCACTAACCGAAGTGTAGTCTTCTCGTTTGCTAAGTTAATTAATCTCAATTTGACACTTGATGCTTCGCTTGTTTTAACGAATAATCGACTTTTGTCTTCTGTTGGATTTCCTGTGTTAGCAAATGCTGCTACTTGAACTAAAATAAATGCTACGGCTAATACTAAATTTTTCATTTTTAAGTTTTTCATTCTTACGTTATTTATTTTTGTAATTATCCTAATGACACTGCTAATTTTTGATGGTTGCAGGATGAATTACGTTATTGTTTTTTTATTTAAAATTAACTAATTTACCTTTCTGACGATAAAACTCTAAGTGATGTTACAGCAATTAAAAAAGAATTTTATTTTTATTTAGAAAGTAAAATGGGTTGATATAGAATTTTATATCGAAAATTTACTTTAATTGAATTAAAATTCTTTAAAAATGGTAACTTAGTTTCTCGTTTATTCTAGGAGAATGTAACTTCTTCCAATAAAATTTTTCTCTTTTTTTATAAAAAATGTACATTTATTCATCATTCTTATATTTAGCGATTAGCTACAATTTTTTTATTTTGAACCTTCAAAGGCTTATAAAAAACATCATCAGATGTTGTGATTCTAACCGTGTATTTTCCATTTTTAATGTCTTTCAAATTAAAGGTAACTTGCTTCGCTTCACGCTCTTTGGATTTATATTTTCTATTATAAACAAGCTTATTATTTTTGTCAAAAATGCTTACATTTCTAACATCGCCATTGGGATTTTTTATAATGAAATTACCTAAATTTTGAATGAGTGTAGGTTTTGTTGTTTCAATCATTTTGCCAACCGTTACGAAGCCCATCCTATTGATACTCAGTAATTGTCTATGTATTTCTTTCCCTTTTGTTATGACTAGCCAATATTCACTATTCTCCAATTGAGATAAATTGATTTTCATAGAATATCCTGAGGTTTCAGTAATTTCTTTTTTATAAATCTCTTTGTAGTCGGTGTTTTTGAGAGAAATGGTGCTTTTAATGCCTTTTTCCCAGTTCGGAAAAGTCAAAATTACTTTTGTTCCTTCCATTGCTTGAACCGCAACTTGTCTTTTCTCAGCATTGGGATTGTCTGTATTTGCAAAAATCGCTAATTGAGAAAGCATCATTATCATTACTAAAACGGCATTTTTAATTTTAATAGTTTCCATATTCGTTTCTTTTTTTGATTGTTTTAAATATAGTTTTCTACCCACGAATTCAGATGTGAACTCATGCAACTAGCGATTTGTTAATAATTTTTTTTTGAAAAAAACTTTAGATAAAAGATTATTCTACTTTAAAGAAAACATTTTTTGTTAAAGGTTGCATCTCCTGAAATATTTTTAAAGAAAGCAACAAAATTAATTTGAATGTCATTTTTAATAAAAAGAATAACCATCTTTTAAGTTATATCAGTTAGACGAAAAAAAGGTAAGTAATGTTTCATTGATGTATTTGAGTGTTTTGCTAAATTAAATTTCAAAAAATGTCGTTTATCCAAATTTTATATTTTTGAAATGTCATTTGTCGTCAACTTTTTACAATTCGTGGAGTTATAACGTCTTTTACAGAACAAAAAAGATAAATGTTAAAATTTTCATAATACATCAAAAAAAAGTGACCATGTTCTATAAAATGAATGGATTACTAGAATGGTCTATTCATTTCGTCGGAAAATGAATACTTTACACCGATAAAAAAAAATAATACTTCAAAAATGAATTTTATTTTCTTTTTTGTTTTCTTTTTGCGAAAAAAAACCCTTTGTGAATTGACATGAAAACCTTGGTGCAAAGAATCAAAAACTGAAACCTGTCTGCTTTCAAAATCAAAACATACCTATCTTATAGATTATAACTCTATTGAATTGCTTTAACTCTAATCATTTTTTAGCATCTTTGGGAGTAATTATTTGGGATTTCTGAAAATGATAGTAGAATTCAAAATAATATGAATAAGAAAGAAAAACCTAAAGAATTATTTTTTTTTATAAAAAACAACTTTAAATGTCTGAAAAACGCTCTTCTCTTATCTCATTACGCTTTTTGGCAGAGCCAACTGATGTGAATTTTGGTGGAAAAGTTCATGGAGGAACTGTGATGAAATGGATTGATCAAGCAGGATATTACTGTGCTGCCGCTTGGAGTCAGAATTATTGTGTTACCGTTTACGTCGGTGGAATTCGTTTTTTGAAGCCTATTCCAATTGGGCATATTGTCACGGTGGATGCCAAAGTAATCTATACAGGAAGGACAAGTATGCATATAATGGTAGATGTTTTTTCGGGTGACCCAAAAGAAAAGGAACGAATCAAAACAACGAATTGTATTATAATATTCGTGGCAGTTGATGAAAATGGAAAACCAACACCTATCGAAAAATGGATACCCACAACCAAAAAAGAAAAACGATTAGAAAAATACGCCAAAGTAGTCATGGAAAGACGAAAATCTATTCAAGAAGCAAGGGAGGAAATGTTTGGAACTGACTTTTAAAAATAACAAATAATGAAAAATTTAGTATTTGCAACCAGCAATCCTAATAAAATCAAGGAGGCGAATGATTTATTACCAACTGCATTGGAAGTAAAAGGTCTAAAAGACATCGGTTGCACAGAAGAAGTACCCGAAACAAGTCCGACGATTCAAGGAAATGCCTTACAAAAAGCACGTTATGTATTTGAAAACTACAAAGTAAACTGCTTTTCGGAGGATACGGGCTTAGAAATAGATGCACTTGATGGCGAACCAGGTGTTTATACAGCTAGATATGCAGGCGAAGCGCGTGATAAAGAAGCAAACATGGCAAAAGCCATAGCGAATTTGGAAGGCAAAAGTGACCGAGGCGCGCAATTCAGAACGGTTATTGCGCTTATCATAGACGGTAAAGAATATACTTTTGAAGGTATTGCACGCGGAACAATCGCTCATCAGAAGCAAGGAACGGAAGGATTTGGCTACGACCCGATTTTCATTCCAGCAGGTTATAAGACAAGTTTTGCGCAAATGACGCAAGCCGAAAAAAATGAAATTAGCCATCGAGGTCAAGCAGTTCGGAAGTTAGTAGCGTTTTTGGATACCTTATAATATAGTAGTTGAAGATAGAACAATACTTTATCTGAATGCGAAGTCGGAGTGAGCAGCTTCAAAATAATAAACCCACATCGACCTAAAAAATTTAGAGCGATGTGGGATAAATCTTTTAATAACTGATGCTACTAACAAAAGCACTTTTGCATAACATCAGTAATAAGTATATTAGAATGAAAATATTATTTGGTAAAATAAAAAGCCTGCCTTCGGAGACCCAAAAAGGAATTCTTACAGACTTGGAAAGCTTTAATTATGCTTTTTCAAGAGAAAACTGCGTGGATGAATTTGAGATTGGGCAATTGTGTGCTTTTCATTTAAATAATAAAAGTCGTATGAATAAAATACCTCAACACATTCAGCGGGTTTAT
>CAKZLT010000267.1 GCA_937127195.1 uncultured Saprospiraceae bacterium | reverse complement strand
TTGCAGAACATTAAAAGATGTTAGATTAAAAAAACGAGCTTTTGCTCCTTCTGGTTCAGGTTCGCCTTTGTACCATTTACTACGTGCTTGTTCTTCACCTCTAGGTACTTTTTTGATTAATTTATTTTCTGGAACACCTTCTGATTTCAAGAAATTATATACCGCATCTAATCGCTTATTAGATAAATTTAGATTGTATGCTGTGCCACCTTCTTTGCTGGCATAACCATAAATTACAACATCTTTTAGCTCCGTTTTGTCTTTGACGCGAGTGGCAATAGTCGATAATGCTGCTTTTCCTTCAGTAGTTAATACACTAGAACCTGAGCCGAAATAAACGGAATGTGCCGAACTGAGGACTTGCGCATAAGAAGTAGTTGCTAATAATAAAAGAGCAACTAAGGTAAACATTGTTTTTTTCATTGTTTTTCTCATTTTGAATGTAATATTAATGTCACATAAATATAATTAAAAAATGACATTTATAATAAAAATTCTAAGAAAAACTTGCATTGTATGTTATGATTTTGATATTCCAACATAAAAAGGTATCCCCAATATTAGCAAAATAAAGCCTAAAAAGACAACCTCCGCGCCGCAACCAATGATTATCCAAATTAAAAAGCAAAATGCTAAGAGTGCTAAAATGATTTTTGGAATACGAGTTTTAACATTTTCATTTTTTATAAATAAAGAAAAACTAGCGATTGAAAATATATAAGGCGTTATAACAGACAGCGTGGATAAGGTCATCATAAAAGTAAATGCTTCAACAAGACTTTCAGAATATTTGGTCATCATCAGTACAGAAACTAAAATACTTGATAATATAATGCCTATTGCTGGCGCGCCAAATTTGTTGGTTTTTTTAAAGATTTTAGGAAATAATTTATCCTGTGCCGCCGCCATTGGTATTTGACCTTGTATTAATAACCAGCCGTTTAGCGCGCCGATAGTAGAAATAACAGCACCTCCAGCTACTAAGTATTTGGCAGTATCTCCCCAGATTAAGGCAGCAGCATCCGCAAAGGGCGCGCTTGAATTTGCCAACGTTTGTGGTGGAATTAATCCCATAATAGCAGCGGAACTCAATAGATAAACCAGAACTGTAATGATTGTTCCTGTAATGGTTGCTCGCTGAATCGTTGTGTCTGCATCTTCTATGCTTTTACTCGGAATAGTCGCACTTTCCATTCCTAAAAATGCAAATAAAGTAAGCATTGTAGTTGTGGTAATGGCTGACCAGTTGGAAACTCCACTAGTATTCGCCATTGGAAAATTGTCCCATTGAACATAAAAAATACCAACGAAGCCAATTAAAAAGATAGGTGTAATTTTTAGAATAACCGTAATTAATTGAATAGCACCAACCGTCCGAATAGGGCGAGAATTTATCCAAGTCATTAACCAGATAAAGAATAAACCTGTAGTAATTGCCACGGTTGGACTTTCGTTAAGTATCGGAAAAAATACTGCTAAGTAACCAATCAAAGCAACTGTAATAGCAGCATTTGTACTCCAAATAGAAACCCAGTAGCCCCAAGCGACCCAAAATGCAGGAAAATCACCCAGTTTTGCTCGTGTATAAGCATAAGGTCCACCATCAACATTAGAGACATATTTACTCAAATAACCAAAAATAATGGCTAACATTATCGCTCCAATAGACGAAAATAACCAACCTAATAAACCAATTCCTCCGTATAAAGCTAAGGAAGCGGGCATCAGAAAGATGCCAGAACCTATCATATTTCCTGTAACCAATGCAGTACTTTGCCAAAAATTAAGTTTATCGTTCATATTTAAGATGGTTTAGTTAAGTCCCTAAAATTTTATCCAGTAGCGCGACGAGCCTCGTCGCCCGTCTATCAAAAGCCACTTTTATTGGTTTGGCGACGAAGCTCGTCGCGCTACTTTATGATTTCCATTTTTTATAAAAAAAGCCAAATATTTATAGCTTTTTCAAACTAAAAATATTTGACTTTTCTTATTATAAACCTTTAATGCTATTCTTTTATAAATCCTTTCAACGAATTACACAATCGACCAATTTCTGATTCTGTATTATAATAATGAACAGAAGCTCGAACCATATTATCACCCAATTCGCGTAATTCAGAGTCGAGTAACGTTCCATTTTTAGAAATCAGCGACACATTAATTCCTTTTTCTAATAGAAAATCTAGAACCGCTTGATTCGTTTTATTTTCAATAGAAAAAGAAACGATACCACCTTTTCGCTTTCCAATATCATGAACCGTAATACCTTGAATACTGGATAATTTGGTTCTTAACAGAGTTGCTAATTCGCGCAAACGATGAGAAATTCTATCAATACCGATACTCAATGCATAATCAATCGCCAATCCTAAACCATATTTACCAGCTAGGTTACTCTCCCAACTTTCGAAACGACGAGCATCAGGTCGTATTATATATTTATTTTTAGAAACCCATTCCGCAGCGTGTAAATCCAAGGTTGGCGGCTCAATATTGACCTCTAACCATGATTTTTTGACATAAAGAAAACCCGTTCCGCGAGGAGCGCGAAGGTATTTGCGACCTGTTGCCGATAAGAAATCACAGCCAATGGCTTCGACATCAATCGGAATTTGACCAACAGACTGACAAGCATCCAATAAGTAAGTAATCTTGTGCCGCTTCGCCACTTGACCAATCGCCGCAGCAGGATTAATTAATCCACCATTAGTAGGAATGTGTGTAATTGCTATTAATTTGACATTTGGCGTAATCATTTTATCTAAAGCTTGCACATCAATTTGACCGTGTTTGTCATTCGGAATAGCGCGAATGACAACGCCAGCTCGTCGTTGCAAATGCAAAAAGTTGATATAATTACTCGCATATTCGGCATTGGAAGTCAAAATAATATCTCCTGCCTGAAAAAATAAACTCTGAAAAGCTAAGTTCCAAGCAACAGTAGCACTGCTTACTAGCGCGATTTCTTCCTTGCTAGCATTAATCAATTCTGCGACAGCATCATAAGTATGCTCTAACTGAACTGCAAAAGTTCTTGCCGTTTCGTAGCTACCATACATTGATTCATGTTGCAAATAACCAATCATTGCATCCCGAACAGGGTCAGGCATCAACGATGCTCCAGCATTATTAAAATGCGCTACTTGCTTCGTTCCAGATGTTTCTTGTCGTATTTCCTTTATTTCACTTGCTGTAAAAGCCATTTATAGTTCTTTTTTCGTAACTATTCAGAACAGAGACTAAAAGACCGCGCTACGCGCTAAGAGAACAGAGACCTGCCTTCGTGCTTTTGGCAGGCAGGTTCTTTTATTGGTAGCCTTTTAAATTATCTATTAAAATGTTCTTCAGCGATGCTGAATAGTAACCTTTTTCTATTGTATCAATTTAGTAACTCCTATATAATTTATACCATTTTAGAAAAGTATTTTTTTACAAAAACGTACCCATCAAAGGTATATTGATTTTTTTAAAATAAATAAGTCGAACGGAAAGATAAATATTTATTAACCTGTGGCTGATTAATTATATTTCCAACATCCAAATCCACAATATTCAAGATCGAGCGTGTCCATCGAAAATCAAAACCCCAATGTTCATCTATAAAATACCCAAATCCTAAAACGACACTAAAGTCATTATCCAAATAATAAGGCGCTCTTAATGCTGTTTCATCCACTGCATCAAGGGCAATATCAATATCAATCAACCTACCATAAGATAAACCTGCACTGATTCTAATGCCTCCATCCACATAATTGAGCATCAAAGGTACTTCTACATAATCTAGTTGATAATGTGTTACTCCAAATAACCTATTAATTTGGGGATTCGTTCTACTACCTTTTTGGTTATAAAAAATGCCAACACTATACATCCATAGATTATCTACGCGATAAGCAACTTCGATACCAGCTTGTAATCCTAGTTTATTATAACCTGCAAAAGCATCACCGTCTATTTGACAAGCGTTTAAACCTAATACTAAACCAGCTTTAAATGTTCCTTTAGGAATTTCATTGGCGCGTTCATCGCCTTCATTTTGAGCGGTCATTTGAGTTCCTAACACAAATAAAAATATTAAAATACTTACTCCTTTCTTCATACTTATCTTTTTATGTTCCTTATTCTTTTCCGTTCTTTTACCGATATTTGTAAATGAAGTATAACTTCTAAACTTATTATCAATTTTTTCTTTTTATAAAAAGAAACTATAAAAATAACGATTCATAGATGGTGAAGTTTACAACACATAACTTAAAAAAGTTACAAAACTTACTAGAAGAGCAAGAATACGTCATTCGGTACGAAAAAGGAAACTTTCAGTCTGGCTATTGCTTGGTTGAAAATAAAAAAATTATATTAATAAATCGCTTTTATGATACAGAAGGTAGAATAAATTGTCTTTTAGAAATATTATCAAAGGCAGAAATCGTTGAAGCGAACTTTGCAGGTAAGTCATTACAGTTTTATAAAAAATTATTTCCAGATACAGTAGCAGAGCAACCAAAACTATTTGACGAATAATCATAATCAATGAAAATAACATTATTAGGAACAGGAACATCTCAAGGTGTACCCGTGATTGGCTGCGATTGTGAAGCGTGTCAATCGACGGACTTACGAGATAAACGCCTTCGAACGTCTGCTATGATTGAAGTCAATGGCAAAACGAT
>CAKZLT010000266.1 GCA_937127195.1 uncultured Saprospiraceae bacterium | reverse complement strand
TACTAATTGGTCAGGCTCAGTATGTTAAAAGAGATTTTGAGGCTGCTGAAAAAACATTTGGCTACATCGTAACGGCATTCGACCCAAAAAACCCGAATAATCCGATGAAAAAAGCGGCTAATTCGAAAGAGAAAAAAAAGCAACGCGAAGCAACTGCAAAAGAGAAAAAAAAGCAACGCGAAGCAGAGAAAAAAGCACGAGCTAAAGAACGTGAACTCATAAAGGAAGCTAAGAAAAAAGCACGATTCGCCAGAAAAGAAGGAAATAAAGATGCTACTTACGAAGATTTTATGCCTAAATCTGAAGCAAAAGACAAAAAAGACAAAGACAAAAAACCAAGTAAATTCAAGCATCGCCCAATCCGAAAGGATGCCATGCTTTGGATGGCGCGTACTCAAATTGAACGAGGAAAGTTTGATGAAGCGAAGGTTTGGTTGAGTCGCTTGCAACAAGATGATAAGTTGCCGAAGTCGTTAAAAGCAGAATTGGCAGAAGTCAATGCTTATTATTATTTACAACAAAAACAATACGAATCTGCTATTGAGCCATTGGAAGGAGCAATTGCTCTATCTAAAAAAAGAAAAAAGAAGGCTCGTTATGCGTTCATTTTAGCTCAAATCCACCAAAAAGCAGGTCGTCAAGCACAAGCAGCGGCATCTTTTGAACGTGTTATTAAGTATCGCCCTTCTTACGAAATGGAATTCAGTGCGCGATTAAGCATGATTAAAAATACGCTCGAAGGTGATGCAGTCGCGTTAGCTAATGCTGAAAAGGCATTGAAAAAACTTTTGAAAGATGAAAAAAACGAAGAATATCAAGACCAAATCTATTATGCTCTAGCTGATATTGCATTTAAAGGTAATGAAGATAAAAAGGCAGTTAGTTATTTGAAAAAATCTATTTACTACAACTTTGGAAATACATCTCAAAAATCGGAATCTTACCTCAAATTGGCCAATACTTTTTATGAAAATGAAAAGTATGTTGATGCAAAATACTATTACGATAGCACATTGACGACTATTGCTAAAAATGATGACCGCTTCGATGTAGTTGAGTTTCGTAGTAAGTCCTTGACTGATATTGCAACCAATATTCAGATTATCACGAAGCAAGATAGCTTCTTGAGAATTAAGTCGCTAATCGACAATGAGCAAGAAAAAGATTATATGCTAATCGCTCAGAAAATTAAGGAAGAACAAGATAAAGCGAAGGCAGCGAAAAACAGTAAAAAGAAACCTAAATTAAGCCCTCGCCGACGATTAGAGGAAGTATCCGTAGGTCAATCAGGAAAGAATAAAGTTCCTAAATTTTGGGCTTATGAAAATAATCTCGATAAAGGGAAACGAGAATTTAGAAAAATTTGGGGGGCTGATAGAAGGTTTTCTGATAATTGGAGGCGTTCTAAGAGAAGTGATGCAGGTAGTGATATTGATTTTGCAGATGGAGAAGTGGAAGAGGTTTTTGACTTGACCAAAGACGAAGCCTTGGCGATGTTCAAAAAAATGGGCGTTCCAATGGATGATGCAGCAGCAACCGTTGCGAATAACAAATCAATGGACGCAATGGCATCTTTGGGTACTCTTTATAGAGAGCGTTTGGATAATTTGCCAAAATCCGTTGAGGTTTTGGAGCAACTTATTACTCGTTTTCCAAAAACAAAATACCGTTTAGAGAGCCTTTACGCGTTACATATTGAACACAAACAACTCAAAAATGCCGCTAAAGCCAGTGAATACCGTACTTTGATTTTGAAAGAAGCACGTAACTCTAAGTTTGCGAAAGCTATCGAAGACCCAAATTTCTTAGCTAGCGAGAAAGATAAAGAAACGCAATTAGAGGATTATTACAATGTTGCTTATAAGGATTTTCAAGCAGGAAAATTCAAAGATTCTCGCAATCAGTTGGATGGAGTAGAGTCAAAATTTGGCAAAGATTACAAAATGAAATCCAAATTCGCGCTATTAGGAGCGATGTGTACTGGCGCAATTGACGGCTCTGATGCCTATAAGCAAGGCTTAAAAGAAGTAGCAAGTAAGTATAAAACATCTGATGAAGGCAAGAAAGCACAAGAGATTTTGGATATTTTAGGTGGTAAAAAAATCACTATAAAAAAACCATCATCAAGTAGTGCTTCTAGCGATGACGATGATGATGATGAAGTAAGAATTGATGAAGAAAGTGGTTTTAGTATCAATAATAAATCACAGCACTTTATAATGGTGGTTTATGATAGTAAAAAAATCAAACAAACAGATGCAGTCGCTTCTGTGGCTGATTATAATAAAAAATACCACCGATTGAAAAGGTTGCGCGTCAGTAATTTCCTAATTAGCATCGAAACACCAACGATTTTGATTCGTCGTTTTTCTAATAAAAAAGATGCGATGACTTATGTTTTGGAAGTTGACAAAGCAAAAAAAGAGTTTTTGAGCGTCGATGACCCGAGCTTCAAAATCATTACGATTAATCAGGATAATTATAAAACGGTATTGAGAGACCGTTCTAAATGGAAAGCTTATTTGGCGTTTTTTGATAGAATTTATTTGAAGAATTAATATTTTTAAGAAAATTGAAAACGCGCTACTATTCTATAATAGCGCGTTTTTTTTTCTTCACTAAAGGTCTTCAAAATATAAATCGATTTAATAAAAATG
>CAKZLT010000265.1 GCA_937127195.1 uncultured Saprospiraceae bacterium | reverse complement strand
TGACTCCAAAATGGGTGGTCGAGCACTCAAGCGACAAATTGAAAAAGATTTGACTGCACTTTCGGCAGAGCAACTGATACGAACGGATAGCAATCGACCGATTATTTTTGAGATTTTATTTAAAAATAATGAACTACATCCTAATGTAATTACACTGGATTTTGTGGAAGCATTGGATAAAGAATGGATTCCTCAATTACCAACAGAAAAGAAAGGGAGGCAATTTTATGGCAGCCTTTTGAGGACAATTGAAAATATGGAAAGAGAGTTACGTCATTATGAAAAACGGGTTGGTTTTGACAATAATGGTGATTATAATAACTATTCTTTTGGTGGCGAGTCCAATAATTCGGGAGATTATGTAGATGATAGTAATTGGATGTATTATAATTTCACTGATGGACTGAAGGAATTGAAGGAACAAATTCGAGAGACTTTATTAGGTTTTCAAAATAAATTCTACATATCAAGTCCTGCTATTCCGCTAAGGTTGAAGCGAGTTCGTCAAGGCGTTCAACGAAAAGATGATTGGGGTGGTTTGCATCGAAATAATAAAATGGATGAGCTTTTTCAGCAAGAAGCTATGAACGAATTAAAGGAAAACTATCGCTTTAATGCATCTGAATTTGATAGAATTAGTTCTCAATTTTTGGATAATTTGTTGGATGTTGGCTTGTTTAAATTGTATGCGGAAGGCGTTTTGAGCAATCAAGTAGATGAATTAAGCATTGATTTTCATTCTTATATAGAAGGTCTTGGAAAAACGCAGATTGATTTTTTAGTCAAAATGTATCAAAAAATGCTAAAAGGCTTGGATATTCCTTTTAAATTGGATGAAAAAACAAATACCTTTTCATTAGAAGGTTATAATATATATGAACTATTGAAAGGCGAAAGTGGTATTCATTTGTTTCATATTCCACATCAAAATCCATTACCTATTCGAGTTAATATTTCAAAGACAGGAAAAAAAATAACTAAAGAAAAAACGTTGAGTGTAATTCGATTGTATAACGGAACGTCAACAATTACGGATATACGAACGAATTTTACGAACGAAGGCGATATTTCAACCAATGAATTCAAATTATTCCTTTATGGAAGTTTTGATGAAGTCCGTCGAAATGAGTTGATAGGAGTGAGTGTTTTGTAGTATTTTTATGAGAAATAATCTATGGAAAATCATATTGAGCTAGCAAGCATAAATGATTATACTACATTTGAATTTATTCAGATAATTTTAAGAGTTAATCAGATAGCTTATGTAGAAAGAGATATTATAATGGCTTCCATGGGGAGAGGTTTTATATTATCTTTTACATTACCTAAACTTTTTGTTCATAAAGATGAATATGAAAAGGCTAGAAAATTGCTACAAAGTTTGGGGTATGAAAATATAGAAAATCAATTAGAAAACCCTTTTTTGAATATGATAGAAAGATTGGCTAAAGAGTTTTCATTTGACAAAAAACTTCGTTTTGAATTGAAAATTATAGCAATTCTATTTTTATTTTTTACGGTATTCTTGCTTATTTTCATGCCTATTCTTTGGTGGTTTTATTTTTGATTCAGGCTATTTATCACTATAATAGTTGTTTTTTTATAAAAAAATGATTGTTTAATTGTTGATATCCTTGCATCAGGAAACTGACTTTTAAGATTTTGTGGTATAACTTGTATCTAAATAATGTGTATTTTTAATTTTGTTAAAATCATTAATTGCCAAACGTAATATTTAGAACATGAAGAAACTACAACTTAAAAATCTGAAAGTCAACAGCCAAATCACTTCTCTGAACGCTGACGAAGCGAATGATGTAAAAGGTGGTCTTATTTTTAGAAATAATAATAACAATAATCCAATTGTTCCTAATTTGGGTAAAAAATTACTTTGGACAGTAACAGAACAAAGAGGTGAATTTGTTCGCCATAAAATGAAATTTAATAAGTTTGAAAAGGAGTAATATTTTAGAAAATCGCAGAATGTAGAAGTTACCACCGTTGTTTTATGCTTTTATTCGCTAAAACAGCAGTAGCAACTTCTACATTCTGTGGTTCACTAAGTAGTCAGTCAAGTTAATTGATTTCCTTTATTAAGTATTTTTCTTTAATAACTTCTGGAAATGTCTTTTCTTCTATTTTACTTTCCAACCACGAAATAAAATCAAAATATCTCAACATCGGGCTTTCCTTTGGGTCTTTTGACAATTCTAAAAAATCATCTCTCAGTTTTATAAATTCTTCTCTCAAAGCTTTTTTAGTAATGA
>CAKZLT010000264.1 GCA_937127195.1 uncultured Saprospiraceae bacterium | reverse complement strand
GGATGTTGAGTATTCTTTTATTAAAATTAAGTGAAATTCCCCTAATTGTTTAGTTTCTTTTATTTTTTATAAAAAAAACTGTAACAATAGGGGAAAAAATCAATCAATATGTCTAATCATAAAATACATAAATAATATTTTCAAAGAATACGGGTGCATAACAAATTGTCGGAACAGTAGAAAAAACATTTTCTAAATCTAGGAGATTTGGCAAATGGGCTGCGTAAAAGAGATTTGTCAAATCTTTAAGATTTCGCAAATCTAGTATGCGACAACTTATTATGCACCCAAGAATACCTAAATAAATTTGTATGAAGAATTTACTATTAATTGTTATTTGCTTCTTTTCTATCGGTCAATTAGAAGCTCAGAATGATGCGCCTATTTCTTTTAGTTTATCCTATTTTGGAGAAAGCGTTATTCATCCTGGTTTAAAGATTGGGATAGAAAAGCCTTTTTATACCAAAGAAAAAGTAAAAAAGAGGTGGTTGGCTAAAAGACAAGAACGCCTTGGAGCAAAAGTATCTAAGTCTCAATTGATTTGGGGTGCTAATGTTGGATTTTATAATCATCCTAATAATAATACGGGGCTTTTTTTGAATGGAGAACTTAGCTGGAAGAAAACCAAAATGCGAAAAGGTTCTATGTTTGGAGCTGGATTAGGCATTGGGTATTTGCATCAATTTCACAATATTGATACCTATCGCTTAAACAACGGACAACTTGAAAAAGTAAGTGCTGCGGGGCAAGCTATGATGACGAGTTCTTTTTCTTTGTTATATGGACGAGACTTATCAGTGAGGCATAATTCACCATTTTCATGGTATGTCAAACCGAGTTTTATGATTCAATTTCCTTATCATCATTCTACTGGTATTAATGCTGCTTTAGAACTAGGTGTCAAATACAAATTATCTAAAGGAGTAAAAAGCAAATAAGGGTTTCAAGTAAAATGAATTATCAAATGTTTTCAAGACATTTTTAAAAATAAAAAAAATGAATCTATATAAAATATTAGTTATAACTATTGCTGTTTTGGGTATTTTTAGTTGTTCTAAGTCCAATACAGAGACTTATGAGCGTTTTTATTTTGAAAACGATGGAGCTAGTTTAGCCGTTCAAGTAGATGGAAATCGAACTTCTAAAACCTTCATTTTGTTATTGCATGGCGGCCCTGGTGGTAGCGGATTTGAGTATAATACAGGCAAATACACCGAAATTTTAGAACAAGATTATGCTATGGTTTATCTTGACCAAAGAGGTCAGGGAGCTTCAAAAGGAAGTTATAGCGTTGAAGATGTGACTTTACAGCAATTTTCTGATGATATTGCCGCTTTATCTACTTTTTTAAAACAAAAATATGGTACTGATATTAGTCTTTTCTTAATGGGACATAGCTGGGGCGGAACTACGGGAACTCATGCACTTTTGAATACGGATGTGCAAACCGAATTGAAAGGATGGATTGAAGTAGATGGTGCGCACGATATTCCTTTATTGAATAAGGAAGCGATTAAGATGTTTTTGGAAATAGGAAATGCGGAAATAAGTGCTGGAAATAATACAGAGAAATGGCAAGACATTGTTGATTTTGCCGCGGGAGTGGATACTAACAATATTTCGGTAGATGAAGGTGGTCAAATTAATGGCTATGGATTTGAAGCAGAAGGTCTAATTGCTCAGATAGCGGCTGGCGGAAGTGGCGATCCTAGTCATGGTCTTTTGACTTCTCCTTTAACTAGTGCGACAAACGCATTGGCTGGTCTTCTCACTGCTAATACAATTAATGGCGAGACAGAAAAAGCCTCTATGACAGCAGATTTGAATAAAATAACGATTCCTTCTTTATTTTTATGGGGTAAATACGATTTTGTTGTTCCGCCTTCTTTGGGAGAAATGGCATTTAATAACGTCAGTAGCACCAAAAAAGAAGTTGTTATTTTTGAAAAATCAGGGCATTCTCCGATGGATAGTGAACCAGATTTATTTGCAGAAAAAGTTATTCAATTTGTTGAATTACACAAATAGCAATTATATTTGATTGGTTCTTTATGATTATTTCTAGTTTCTGGTTTCTGCTACCGCTGTTTCGATTAACAGCGGTAGCAGAAACCAGAAACTAGAAATAATCAGATTAAGTAGGTGACATTTTGAATGACCACATAAAATCATACAGAACCATAATTTTAAAGGCTATCAAATAAAATCTCTGTTCTGAATAGTTACAGTTTTTCTACAAAAATAGACAGTTGAAGTTGACTATTCACC
>CAKZLT010000263.1 GCA_937127195.1 uncultured Saprospiraceae bacterium | reverse complement strand
TAGAAGTCCTGAAAGATTACGAAACAAAGTTAGATGTGAGTGCAGATAAATGGCATTTTGTAACTGGTGACTGGGAAGAAATCAAGAAAATGGCGGCGGTTTATATGATTGCAGCAAATATTGCTAAAGATGCACCAGGTGGCTATGAACATAGCGGAATGTTTGTTTTGGTAGATAGAAAGGGACAAATTAGAGGATTTTGTAATGGAACGGATGAAGCGGCTGTTTCGATTTTGATGGAAGATATGGACTTATTATTAGATGAAAAATAAAATAACTTATAGTTTTTTGGTGATTGGGTTGGCAATAGCTATTTATAGCTGCCAATCGAATCCCTATGCACAAGGCAAAGAATTGTATATTAATAATTGCCAATCTTGTCATCAGGAGGATGGAAAGGCTTTTAAAAAGTTGATTCCACCTTTGGCCAACTCTGATTATTTACAGAAAGAAAAAGACCAATTAGCTTGCATGATTAAAAATGGAATGACGGAGGCGATTGTTGTTAATGGTGTTGAATATAAAGGTTTTATGGGAGCAGCGGCACATTTGTCTGATGTCGAAATAACGAATATTATCAATTATATTAATAATAGTTGGGGAAATAAAAATGGTTATACTTCCTTGGAGTCTGTTCAGAACACCTTAAAAAATTGTAAATAAAGAATCTGTATAATTATCAAAAGCATTAAAAACGTCTGATGCTTATTAACCCCCGACCCAACTTTTAAGCAAGTGAAATATTGCAATTATGTTAATTTAGGACATTTTTATTTAATTCTTTCGTGAACTGTTTTCTAAATTATGCGTAACTATATATATTCGTATAAAATTTTTGGATTTTTGATGCGTTATCATTCTGGATAACTTTCTTTTTGGATGAAAAAAACAGTTCATAAAAGATAAGTGAAGAAAAATAAATAACTTGTCAAATAAATAGACGATAAATTATGAAGTTTTTGAAAATCATTTTTTTCTTGTTTTTGATACCATTTAGTCTTTCAGCACAACATTTGGAAGGCGGTATTTTCTTAGGGAGTAGCACTTATTATGGTGATTTGGACCCAGGAGATTTGCACCTTGATGGAACGCATTTTGGATATGGATTGATGCTGAAATATAACGTTAATGATTATGTTTCTATTCGTGGAAGTGTTTTACGCGGACAATTTTCGGGTGATGATGCTCGAAATTCAGACGAAAGTATTCAGCAACGTAACTTGAGCTTTCGCTCTTCTGTTACAGAATTTTCAGTTATTCCAGAATTCAATATCTTAGGTTTCAATCCTTATGATAGAATATTTTCACCTTACGTATTCGGAGGAATTGCGGTATTTAGGTTTAATCCTGAAGCTGATTTGGATGGTCAAACGTACAAGTTACAACCTTATACCACAGAAGGTCAGGGCTTACCTGGTCGCCCTACTCGTTATGACTTGACCGAATTTGCTGTTCCTTTTGGGGCGGGAATTAAGTTGTCATTTACAGAATATTGGAATATTAGCTTTGAGATTGGGTATAGAGTAACATTCACTGATTATATTGATGATGTTTCTACTACTTATGTAGATAGAGATGAATTAATTGCATGGAATAGTGAAATTTCAGCAGATTTGGCAAATAAAACTTCTGAATTGACACCAAATAGCGATCCTGTCAATATTCCAGGAGCACCAAGAGGTAATCCTAACAAAAATGACCGTTACGTTTTTACTGGAGTTTCAATAACTTATAACTTCTTAGATGGTTTTGGTAGCAAACGTTATGGTTGCCCTACTAACTTCTAAAAAATCTAGTATTTTCTTGTAAAAAAGCGATGATACTATATAGTGTCATCGCTTTTTATATTCTTTTCTCTTTGAATAAAGCTGTTAGGGATTAGGCAAAAAATAACCTACCAGTCGAACTTATTGTTTTTCATTTATACTGCGTTAAAAATACTCGCCT
>CAKZLT010000262.1 GCA_937127195.1 uncultured Saprospiraceae bacterium | reverse complement strand
GCCAAGAACTATGAGGCAGCGCAAAAGACTTGATTGAAAAAGGAGTACAATTTGTAGCAACAAGCTTACATCAACTAGAATTCTTTGGAAAAAACTTCCCAGGAAAATCATGTTGAATCAGGGTAAATCCTGGTGTAAACTCTGGGGCATTTGCAAAAATTTCAACCTGAGGGAAAAACTCTTCGTTTGGTATTTGGCATGATAAAGTATGAGATATTAAAGAAATTGCAGCATCATACAATATCACTATTACAAAACTACACTTTCATATAGGAAGTGAAAATACTCCTAAAAGCTGGGTGGATTCAGCGAGTCTTTGATTTGAGATTATTTCAAGAATCAAAAGTATAAATACTTTTGATGCCTCCAGGGAGATTATCCAAGCTCATGTTAGAGGCTGCTGCGTGCATTGCAGGCATTCCCAAAATATAAATTCCAATCAATACTATAAATAAGCGATAATGCCTTAATTTTTTCCATTCAAGTTGAAGTAGATGTAACATATATATTTTTAAAGTTGATTTTTTTATAAAAAAATAGAACAAATAACAGATTTCAGCCTGTTCATTTCTATTTCGTAATTTCTAAGAATTCAGCCTCCAAACTGCGCTGACGTTTCACCAAATGTGTTAATGTAACTCCTTTTTGGAATGCCATCGCGTTAAGCTCTCCTGTATTGAAGTCTTTAGAAACTGATAATTCCAAAAATCGACCAGTATCACGAATATTATTGATTTGAGGAAAAGAAGTCAATAGAGTTTGTAACTGTTCAATGTTTTCCGCATTGATTTCGAGCGTTGCGTCATCGCTTATGATTGCCCCGACCGTACCTTGAGCTAAGAGTTGCCCTTTTTTGATAATAGCAACGTGCGAACAGATTTTTTCTACTTCGTCTAGTATATGACTTGCCATGATAATGGTCTTATCCAAAGCCGCAATTTCTTGAATAGTTGTTCTGATTTCTGCAATTCCTTGCGGATCAAGCCCGTTGGTAGGTTCATCAAAAATCAAAACATCTGGGTCGCCAATCATCGCGCCAGCAATCGCAAGCCGCTGTTTCATACCCAAAGAATAAGTTTTGAAAGAAGATTTTTTACGCTCAGATAGGTTGACCAATTCTAGTAATTCATCAATTCTAGGTTTTTTGACTTTTTTGATATGTGCTACAATTTCGAGATTACGAATTGCATTCATGTAAGGATAAAAATTGGGCGTTTCGAGTAATGTCCCAATTTTAAGGCGAGCTTCATTGGCAGGTTGCGCACCTTCAAACCACTGATATTGACCTTGTGTTGCTTGAGTAATTCCCGTTACAACGCCGAGTGTTGTCGTTTTTCCACTACCATTTGGTCCCAAAAGACCAAATATTTCGCCTTTATTCACTTTCAAAGAAAGATTATTAACGGCAGTGATAGAACGATACTTTTTAGTCAAGTTTTGAATTTCTAAAACAGGTACAGACATTTTGTTGAATTGATAATTTAATAATGGATAATATTTACACTTGTTAGGCGTGAATTTATTTCTTATGTTTTTCCTCTAATAAAAGTTTTAATTCATTTTTACTCGGAAGGACTATTTGATATTTACTTGCAAAAATTTGTTTATTATCATCTGGTAAAGTATATTTAATCAATAAATCACTTTTCTCTTTACAGAGAATTAATCCTATTGTTTTATGCTCACCTTCAAGCCTCATTTCTCTATCATAATAATTTACATACATTTGCATTTGTCCAATATCTTGATGTTTTAAATCTCCAATCTTCAATCTTCAAATCTATTAACAAAAAGCACCTAAGTATTCTGTTATAGAAAACTAAATCTATAAAAAAATGTCTTTCATCAAATGAAATTCGCTTTTGTCGAGCAATAAAAGCAAAACCTTTTCCTAGTTCCAGAAGGAAATGTTCTATTTTACTAATAATAGCACTTTCAAGTTGATTTTCGCTATATCTACTCTTTTCATCAAGTCCAAGAAATTCTAATACATAAGGTTCTTTAATAGCATCTTTAGGAGCGTTTATAATTTGTCCTTTTTCGTTTAATTTTTTTACACCTTCTTTATCTCTACTTAAGACTAATCTTTCATAAAGCGCACTATCAAACTGACGTTTTAATTCCCTTACAGACCAATTATTACTGCTACTTTCAATTTCATAAAATCGTCTTTCATTTTCATTATCTATCCTCATTAAAACTAAATAATGAGACCAACTTAACTGAAAATCAAGTATTTGGAATTGCGAAAACACTGTTTTCGTTTTTGGAGAATTATCTTTCTTTTCTGTATTAGATTCAATTTTATTAAGAAGTGTTTTTGAATAAACGAGGTAGAATTTTCTCATCAGTTCTAAATTTCTTTTTGAGAAACCTCTTCCATATTCTTCACTTAATTTATCTGATAATTGTTGAATTGTTTTTTCTGAATAAATTGCTCTAGTTCTTCCTAGTTGTTCTTCCTCTACAATAATTTTTCCTATTTGGAAATAAGCAAAAGTCATTGATTTATTAACACTTTTTACAATTTGATTTCTGGTGAAGTCAAGTATTTCTTTAGCTTTTTCTACATAGTTGTCTTTTGATAGATTCTCCATTTATTTAGATTATTCACATAATTTACCAAAACACTAAGCTAAGTATTTTAATTTATCTCATCAAATTGTTTTTTATTACTTGATGCCTAGTTCTAAGTGTTGATTTTAGAAATAATGTATTAACGTAAGAAACTACCTTTTTATCAAAATCAAGTATATTTTTGATAAAAAGATAATTATCCTAGATGAATGATTAATGTTGAATGCTCCGCTGTTAGTTTTATCGAAACAGCGGTGCATTCGACATTATGCATTCATCATTCAAAATATCTATTTCTTAATTTTCAATGCTCTCATATTGACCTTGCTATTTAACCATTTTTTCAGAGTAGCAGCTAATTCTATTTTTTGAGCATCCGTCAGATTAGAAATTCTAGCATTTCCGTGATGTTTACCTGGCATCAAATAATATAAAACTTCAACTTCGTCACTCGGAATCACGCGAGTTGCCGACCAAGTATCAATTCCACCATAAATATAGACGAATTTATTACCATTTTTATCGAGCCATTTACCGACTTTTTTTGGTAATTCGTAATCACGAGGTGTATCAACAGCAATCATAGGCGTAAAAGAAGCATTAGGATTTTTGCCAATTTTTTTGATTCTAAAATTAACAATTCTATTGTTCGCGTTACATTGTCTACAATTGTAATGTTGGCAGTTTGTGAAGTTCGTGAAAGTGGATTTAGATCAAATGTAATTACTGTTTTTCCT
>CAKZLT010000261.1 GCA_937127195.1 uncultured Saprospiraceae bacterium | reverse complement strand
GTCGAACTCACCAAAACAAGGCTCGGTGAAGGCAAGGTTGACTTATTGCCTGGAGGTAATTACAATGACAACTATGTCAATAAAATCAATCGCTTCAACTGGTTTGAGTTTTATGAACTACTTGATGGTTCGGTTTATATCGAAAGTCTCAAAAACTGGGCAAAATCACTAGAATACGATTATATACTCATAGATAGCCGAACAGGTATCAATGATTATTCTGGCATTTGTAACTTACAATTACCAGATACAAATGTTGTCGTTATGGCTGCCAATGAGCAAAACATTGCAGGCTGCCGACGCATTATTGACCAAATAACTCATCACGAATACGTCAAACAAGGTTATCGAAAACCTTATCTTTTTCCTGTCTTGTCTCGTATCAATGCCAATAATCCTGATTATCAAAAGTGGTCAGAACGCTTCACCGATGAGTTTTATGAGCTACTTCCTAAACTAGATACAGATATTAATCCTTTGTTCACTAAAGAAATTTTTCGAGATTTCTATCTCGAAAAAACACTTTTAGAAGATGACCCAAGATTTTCGGCAGGTGAAAATTTGCTATTTAATACGACCAGACAAACCTTTCCCAAAAACGCATTAATTTCAAAATATGTCAATATCAGTGAATACTTTGAAAACCTCAAAGCAGGAAACAGCATCGAAATCAATAACGAAATAGATATAGCAACTTGGGAAGGCTATGCAGAAGAAGCTATCTTAGATGAAAATAAAAATAAAGCGGCTTATGCTTTTGAAAAAGCAGAACAATATGATAAATCTATTGAATATGGTGGAACTGCTCAAGTTTTTATGGAGAAAGCAAACGACGCCAGCCTAAATAATAAACAGAAGGAAGCTATTGTTTTTTATGAAAAAGCTATTGAGATTGATGCTAATAATGAGAATGCTTTTTTCTATATGGGATTGGCTTATTATGGTTTACAAGAATATTCCGAATCGATAAAATGTTATGAAAAAGCGATTGCAATTAGACCTGATTTACATGAAGCATTTAATAATATGGGACTTGCTTGTTATAAATTACAAGAATATTCGGAAGCTATAAAATGTTACGAAAACGCGATTGAAATTAAACCTGATGACCATGAAGCATTTAACAATATGGGAAATGCTTATTATGGTTTACAAGAATATTCGGAATCGATAAAAAGTTATGAAAAAGCGATTTCAATTAAACATGATTACCATGAAGCATTTTACAATATGGGAAATGCTTATGATGAATTACAAGAATACTTGGAATCGATAAAATGTTATGAAAAAGCGATTGCAATTAAACATGATTATTCTAGTCCTTATATTAATTTAGGTTTTACATTGTTTAAAACTGGCAATTTTCCGAAAGCAGAAAATATTTTAAAACAAGGAATAGAACTCGGAAGCATTGATTTGAATAATATGAACTTGGGGCACGTTTATTTGACTCAAGATAAAGAAACAGCAGCTTTAGTCTGTTATGTAAAAGCTTATAATGCTTTTGATAATAAAGAGCAATATTGGGAAGGCATGGAAGATGATTTTCAGTATTTAGAGCATCATGGTGTTTCTAAAGCGTATTATAGAGGCATTTTAGAAAAAATAAAAAGTCGCGTTGAGTAAGCAGCCCAGATAGACCTTATAGGTTTTAAAAACCTATAAGGTCTCTATTCCGCACCATTTCAACTATTCACCCAAACCATTTGATTACAATTACCAATATCACATCAATGACTAAACCTAAATCAATCAATTACAGACCCGACTTAGCACCGAATCAATATTATCACTGTGTCAATCACGCCGTAGGAAAAGAACTATTATTCAGAGAAGCGACCAATTATCATTTTTTCTTAGAAAAATATAAAAAATACATCGCACCAATAACCATTACTTATGCTTACTGTCTGATGCCCAATCACTTTCATTTCTTGATTCGTATTCGCTCAGAAGAAGCGATACAACGGCATTTTAAAAAATTAAAACCTAATCAAACTATAAGGAATTGGGAGTTATTTGAATATCATCCATTTTTGAGTCAGCAGTTTAGTAATTTTTTTAATTCATTTGCGAAAGCTTATAACAAACGATACGAAAGAAGAGGCGCATTATTTGAAGATTATTTCAAACGACCATCTATCAATGGCGAGAATCATTTTTTGAATACATTACGATATATTCACCAAAACCCAGTAAAACATGGCTTTGTTGCTAACCTAGAAGAATGGGAATTTTCGTCTTATTCCGCTTATCTCAATCCTCAAAAGGCTGGAACTTACAAAAAGGAAGTCTTATCTTATTTTGATGATTTAGCAATGTTTCAATCTTTTCATGAGTCCTATAACAGTGAGAGTGATTTTTTAGATGTTTGAAATCGAGTCCATAAAATGACTTTTATGGACTCGTTAAAAGTACTTCTATTTTACTTATTGCGATTAATCTCAATAGCTTGATTGAGGTAATACTGAACAATATCAACGTCTAATTTTTCCTTTTGAGGCAATACCCGCAATATTTTGCCCTTTCCTGTCAGAAGGTTGTGTTTATCTTCCATTTTTGCGCCTTTCAAAAAACCAAAATCAATTCCGTAAGGCATTGTTCTTATATGGCAAATGCCGCCTTTTTTATTAGAATAAGTGGTAATTCGTTCTTTTTTTGTTTCGATTATTCCTTCTGTAGAAAGCAATAAACTTCTTGCCTTTAAGAATAAATCTTTAAATTCGGACTCTATATCTTTATCAAATTGCATAATTGTCGATTGAATTATAATTGAAAAACTAAGAATTTAACTCTTCCCAAATCGCTTCTTTTACCGCCCTATTTTCTATACTCATTTCAACCATAATGTCAATTAAATCGTTTTTACTGAGTTTTTTTAAGGCTTTTGTTATGACTTCAACTTTAGCTTCTCTAAAAGAACTACCCGAGAAATCGGTATCTTTGAGATAATACATCACAGCAACTTCGTGCTTACAGACGTTGCCCCAATCATAAGGACAATCACAAGAATGTTCAAGTATATTTTGATTCTTATCTAACCGAATATAAACTTCATATTCGTCGCTTCCATAGACGGTTGCTTCAAATTCGTATTTATCGACTTCTTCTATGTTATTGATAGCATCTTGTTCATAATAAGAAAATCCTCTATCTATTATTTTAGGTTCAACCTTTTTTTCAAAATTATTTAGATTCATTTGGCTATTATTTTGTTACTATTTAGAAGCGAGAGTCGAGACCGCCCTAAAGGGCTACGAGAAGCGAGATTAGGCGTGAAGCCGTTACAAACCGCTATAATACCTGACTG
>CAKZLT010000260.1 GCA_937127195.1 uncultured Saprospiraceae bacterium | reverse complement strand
CATTTCGGTTTTCGCATGAGTTGGCTTTGATATTGACGCAACTCACCACACACCAAAACCGCCTGCCAATGGGCGCAGCAACTTCTCCCGTGTTGAGCAATTTCGCGACAAGGCAGCTTGACCACACGTTGTTACATTTTGCGAAAGCTAGAAAATGGTTTTTTACACGATACGCGGATGATTTGTCTTTTTCGAGTTGGGACGAAATTCCTGTAACCGCAATAGACGAACTAAAGCAAGTCATCACACAACATGGCTTCACTGTCAATGACAAAAAGGTCATTCCCTATGGCGCAAATGATGCCAAAGAAGTTACAGGATTGATACTCACCGACCGCGTCTCGCTGCCCGAACACTTCGTACCAACACTTATCACAGAAATAGATGAATTAAAAGAAACCATCAACGCACAGCACAAACACGGCGAACTCTACACGGATTGGATTGACCAATTCAAATTACGCATCAAAGGGAAGCTCAACTTCATTGCCTATATATATGGTAAGCAAGACCAGATTTATAACGAACTCACCGAACGCTTCAAAACTGCAACTCAACCGCCCCCAAGTCAGTTTGGCGCGTATTCGTGGTTTGATTTTAATTATCGACTATGAAGAAAAGCATTTATTTCTCGCAGAGTTGACAGGAGAAACAGAGGGCGCAGAGGCAGGTTCTTTTTTACAAAAAAAAGCAAAACTAGTCGACAATAAAAGCAACAACTACCTCTGTGCCCTTTGCTTCTCCCCGAACTCTGCGAGAAACATTCACTCATTTACTCATTCACTCATTCACTCATTCACTCATTGAATATGCAACTTATATTAGATACAGCAGGTTTATCCTTGACCACTAATCGAGGGGCGTTTCAAGTGATAAAAGGCGAACAACAGCGACGCATCAGCCCGAAACGTGTAACAAGTATTGCCATTACAAGTCATTGTGTGGTGCATACACAGGCACTCGAACTGGCTGCCAAAAACGAAATTCCTGTTATTCTCTTTAATAGAATCGGTAAGGCATATTCTCGGATGTGGTCGCCCTATTTCGTGAATTTGGCAGCTCTGAGAAAGCAGCAATGGCGATTTGGTGAAAGTATCGAGGCAACCAAATGGATTATTGACTTGTATCGTATGAAAACCGAACAACAATGCAATAACCTAAAATGGCTCAAACGAAAAGCCCCGAATCAAAAAGCCGCATTGAGTATTGCCATCAGTAGAATGACGGCTATTCAGAACATCACGAGGCGACACGAAGACAAGTTACTCGTCGATTGTAGAAATAGCCTAATGGGAATAGAAGGAAGTATTGCGCGTATCTACTTTCGGGCAGTCGCGCCTTGTATGCCTGAGGCGTATCAGTTCCAAAAGCGTAGCCGTCGCCCTGCCGAAGATATATTCAACGCAGGTTTGAATTATCTATACGGAATGACTTACAGCATCGTCGAAGGTGGACTTTTCGCGGCAGGTCTTGACGGGCAGCAAGGCTTACTTCATGCCGATGATTATAAGAAACCGACGCTTTCTTTTGACCTCATTGAGCCGTTTCGTCCGTGGATAGATAGGTTATTGATGGAAGAATGCTTCGAAAATACACTTCCCAAAAAGTTCTTTGCCAAGAATCAACATGGTTGGTTTTTGAGTAAATACGGTAAGGCGTACTTGATACCGAGGTATTATGATTTTTTGGAAAAGCGGAGGATGTTTCAAGGGCGAAAAGTCAGTAATAAAAACCACGTTTATTATTTGGCAGGGCAACTAGCTACAAAAGTGCGTACTTTTAATGTCGAACTCGATAATGTTCTAAGCTCTAATATTCCTGATTGTAACGTTTTGCAGTGATAGTGGAATTCACGTCTAGCAACCCTGAAAGGGTTGAATATGAGTAGTCCCGAGCACTCGGGATGAAAACCCGTGGTCTGTGATTTACGCTAACACCAACTCTGAAAGAGTTGTACTCTCAAAAAAGGCTATTCTATATT
>CAKZLT010000259.1 GCA_937127195.1 uncultured Saprospiraceae bacterium | reverse complement strand
ACCAATTTTTTACGACAATTCATTCTTTTGGTTACACTTATTGCAAGTCTTTTTTATTTATTTTAATTGCGTCCAACATCTGAATATATGCACCTTGTGCATATATCTTACTTATTGATGTTTTACAAATTTGGTTGCATTTTTCTATTAAAAAGTATTGAAAACCAATACTTTAAGTGCGTCGATAGTGAAAGATTTTGTTTCATATTATTATTAAAATTATATTTGTTTTACAAATCTAGTTCATCTAAAGGACTTCTGAAATCTTTTCTAAATTTATCTGAAATATGTAAATAAACCTCAGTCGTTTTTAATGAATGATGTCCCAAAAGTTCTTTGACAAAATGAAGAGGAACGCCATTTTCAATAGAATGTGTCGCAAAACTATGCCTTAAACCATGAAACGTAACATAAGGATTAATTTTTGCCTTTGTTTTGGCATCTGTAAATATCTTTTGAATACTCGTCTCCCCATATTGTCCAGCACTATTGCCTTCAAATAACCAATATTTTGGTCGATATTCTTTCAAGTAGGGTCTTAAGTATTTTATAACTTTGTCCGCTAATAAAACGTATCTATCCTTATTCCCCTTACTATCTTTGATAAAGATACATTTTCTTGAGAATAAAATATCCTTTTTTCTTAAATTTCTAACTTCACTTTTTCGTAGCCCTGCCGAATAAACAAGCATTAATAGACTTTTATGTTTTAAATTTGTAACAGCATCTAATAGTTTTTTGACTTCATTCTTTGAAAAAATATTAGGTAATGATTTTACTTTTTTAGGTCGGTTTAGGTCGATTAAATGTCCCTCTTGCTTTAGTAGCCTTTTATAAAAAGCCACAAAAGCATTTAAAATTTGACCTTGAGTTGTACTTTTTATTTTGTTATGTTTTATCTTTTTGAGCATATAGGACTTTAATTGGTTATTGTTTATTTGAGATGGCTTAGTCATTGGGTAAAAACAAAATAAATCAATTAAATGGTAGCGATATGTCTTTATTGTGCTGGCACTTTTTCGTTCCAATATTAGCATCTCTTCCAATTTAGAAATAGCTAATTGCTGTACTTCATTAAGTGTATCATAGGGTTTCAGGTTTTTAATTTTTAATTCTTTTTTGGAAGGAATAGAAGACTTTGTTACCCTTGATATAGTATTTTTATCAAAGTTAAAATGAATATTATTGATTTGTTCAAGTTGATTAATACTTTCTATATTGTTGGGGAGAACCCAGTATTTTTCTGTGCTATTCCATCTTCGTCCAGGTATATTTCTAATGATTTCTAGCCCAAAAGAATGTTGCGCTGGCACATAAACGAATATTGAATGAGAGTTGAGTCGATTAACTATCACCAAACGACCGCCTACAAATTTTATCTGTTCTCCTTTTTTATTTTTATAAAAAGCCCATTGCGGTGTTTTTATGCTTTGTGACTTTTTTGTTAAATCTTTTTTATAATCTGATTTTTTATTTTCAATGATTGGAGCAACTATTTGTTGCTTTTGTTGCTTTTGTTGCTTTTGTTGCTTTTGTGGTAAATTGACCTTAGTATCGGTTGCTTTTGTAGCAATAGTTGATTTATCTAAATCGGACTTTAATACTTTGATATTTTCTTTTCCAAATTCTTTTAAAAGCTCTTTATATGCCATTTGGGTATATGGCAAATGCCAACACATCAAAGTTTGACTCCATTTACGACCGACTATTTCTTTTATTTTTTGTTTGCTAGTAGGAGAAAGCATAGATGCTATTCGTATCCTATATTCTCCTCGATGTTGAATTTTTACAATAGAAATCATGGGTTATATTTTGCCTGAAAATGTAAAATATTTAGAATAAAGTCTATTAATATACGGTAACGAAAACTTACTTTGATGTATAATAATAGAAGTAGAAAATAAAAAATCTACTATTTGAATCACTAGGCTAAATTTATGAAAAAAAAGCGTAAAAACAATGGCTTCCGTTTGAAAATATTAAGTATATGAGCAGAAAAAGCGAGTTAGAACATGGAGTTACTTTTGCTGATGTGTTTATACAAAACTAACGTAGCACTACGAAACATTGAATAACTTTTATTAAGTAATGAAAAATAAATAAAAAAGCTATTCCAACAAGTTTTAAGTTGTTAGAATAGCTTTAAAATATTCATTGTTGAGTCCTGAAATAAGGTTACTATTCAGTTTTTTTTAAAGAAAGACTTCATATCATATTATAAAGGGCTACGAATAAAAGTGCTTCTTTTCTTCACTAAGCTCCTAAATCATTCAAAATAGCATCTAATTTAGTATTTAATTGAGCCTCAACATTTTCAAAATCATTACGATTTTCTAATGATTCGTTGACACTACAATAGAATTTTACCTTAGGTTCTGTTCCTGAAGGGCGCGCCGAAACGATACTGCCATCTGCGGTATAAAACTGTAAAACATTAGAACTTGGTAAGTCCACTTTTGTGATATTACCAGTTATCATATCTTTAGAATCACTGGATAAGTAATCAATAATTTTGGTAACAGTCGAACCTCCAAGAGTCGAAGGAGGTGTTTCGCGCAAAGATTTGAGCATTGCTTGAATTTCTTCTGCACCGCTTTTTCCTTCTTTCTTAAGAGAGATTAATTTTTCTTTATAAAAGCCATATTCCAAATATAAATCAACCAATGTATCATATAAGCTACTACCTTGATCCTTATAGAAAGCTGCCATTTCGGCAATCATAGCACACGAAATAACGGCATCTTTGTCTCTTGCGTGTTCACCGACTAGATAGCCATAGCTTTCTTCACCTCCAGCAATGAAGGTTTTTTTACCTTCTAATTGAGTGATAATTTCGCCAATATATTTGAAGCCCGTTAAGGTATTGAAGCATTCTACATTTTTAGAATCCGCAATTTTATCAATCATATAAGAAGTAACAACTGTTTTTACAACATATTGATTACCATCAAGTTTTCCTGCTTTTTGCCATGCTTCAAGCATATATTTAATAAGCAAACAAGCGATTTGATTGCCATTTAATAACACAAATTCACCTTTGTCATTCTTGACAGCAGTACCAACACGATCAGCGTCGGGGTCAGTTGCCATAACTAAATCGGCATCTACTTCTTTGGCTTTTGCGATTGACATCGAAAGTGCCTCTTGTTCTTCTGGGTTTGGATAAATGACAGTTGGAAAATTACCATCTTCAACCATTTGTTCTTCGACCATAATGACATTTTCAAAACCAAAACGCTTCAATACAGGCGGCACACTAACCGCACCCGTTCCGTGAATAGGAGAGAAGACGATTTTGAGGTCTTTTTGACGCGCAATCGCTTCTTTTGAAATAGATAGTTTGACTAATTCATCCAAATACCTTTCGTCAATTGCTTCACCAATTATAGTAATATCATCACTACTACCATCAAATTTTATATCATCAATGCTAGCTATTTTACGAACTTCCGCCAAGACAGCTTTGTCGTGAGGAGAGACTAATTGACCGCCGTCTGCACCATAAGCCTTATATCCATTGTATTCTTTTGGGTTATGAGAAGCCGTCAGCATTACGCCAGCTTTGCAACCCAGTTCACGAATAGCAAATGAAAGCTCTGGCGTTGGACGCATTCCTTCAAAAAGATAAACATGAATTCCGTTAGCAGCGAATACTTCTGCTGTCATTTTAGCAAAAAGAGCCGAATTGTTTCTACAATCGTGAGCAATAGCTACTTTGATGTCTTGACCTGAATAGGTTTGATTAAGGTAGTTACTAAAACCTTGAGTTGCCATTCCGAGTGTATATTTATTAACTCGATTTGAGCCAACGCCCATAATTCCACGCAATCCACCTGTCCCAAACTCTAGGTCTTTGTAGAAAGCATCTGTTAGTGCTGTAACATTATTATCGTCTAATAAAGATTGGATTTCAGCTTTTGTAGCATCGTCATAGCTGCCAGATAACCATGAATTGACTTTTTCAAAAACACTAGTATCTAATTGTAAAGACATATTTTACTTTTTAGTCAGGATTGAAATATTTTTTATCACTAAGAGAGTAGGCAAAAAATAACCTACCAGTCTAACTTATTGTTTTTCATTTATACTGCGTTAAAAATACTCGCCTTAGCGA
>CAKZLT010000258.1 GCA_937127195.1 uncultured Saprospiraceae bacterium | reverse complement strand
AGAAAGACAAAAAGTACTGCCTTTTCCGATGGTGGATTCTATCGAGAAATAACCATTGTGATGTTCTGCAATTCGTTGACAGATAGATAATCCAACACCTGCACCATCGTAGTATGACTTATTATGTAGTGTTTTGAATGGTATAAAAATCTGTTTGTGGTAACTCTCTTCTATTCCTATACCATTATCTTTTATTTTAAAAATATACTCCTTTGCTGTTTCTTCGGCTTCAATAATTATTTTAGGATTTTCATTTTCATTAAATTTAATTCCATTATCTATCAAATGTTCCAAAAGTATAAGGAATTGATATTTAATTCCCTGAAAAGATATAGAATTTGTACATTTTATATAAGCATTCTTTTCTTCTATTTTCTTTATGATGTTTTGGCTTGCTTCAATGACAAGACTTGATAGTTCTAAAGTGACTATTTCGTGTTCTTCTGCATTAGAAATATTCATAAAATCTAAAACAGAGTCCATTAAGACATTCAATTGAATTGCACTATTTTTAATAAAAGAAAGATATTCTTGAGTTGTTTTATCTGAATTATCTTTTAATTTTCGTTCCAATAAACTAGAAAAACTACCAATATTTCGAATAGGTTCTTTCAAGTCATGAGAGGCTATGTAGGTGAATCGTTCCAATTCAGTATTCTTTTTTTCAACCTGTTTGAGGAGTTTTTCGGTTTCTTTAATTCTGTTCTTGTTCTCTTGAAGTACTCGAAGTGTAATGGCTATCATAATTAAAATACTTACAAAAAAGTAAAGGTGTCTTTCAAGTGAAGTCGGACTTTTTACTATGGTATCATAATTATTGACGATGTAATATGCCAAAAGATAGTTGAAAATGACATATCCAATTAACAGAATAATATATTTTTTTTTATCAAAAAAAAACAATGTCATCAGAATCGAAATAGCATACATTGGAGATATATTGACTGCTGGTCCAGTTAATAGTAAGACAAAATTAGAGACAAGTGTAATTAAAATAACAATATAGAAGAAATTGAAAGTGTGTTTTTGACGTTTGTTTTGGAGAATAATAATAAGGGCTAGTATAGTCCAAAGACAACAAATACTGAAGCCTATAATGTCTTGTTGGAAGATGTTAACAACTACATTAAATAGAATAAAGGGCATCGTTATAACTAATAATGCATTGGTAATTTGAATTTTATTCGTTAAACTCCAAGGTGTTTCTTTTGTAACACCTGTGTTTATTATATTTTGGATATAACCTTTTAATTGACTTAACATGAATTGTTTGGATTCTGTTTGGTGTTTGTTTTTAGCTGTTTTTAGGAGTACTTTTATAAAAAAGGGCTTTGAAAAATCCCATGATTACTAGAAGCTATTGATATTAATCTAATTGAAATAGTTTGAATATTCACGGTGTTCTTCAAGGAACTATAAAAAGAAAACGTTTACTAAACTGCCAAAGTTTAGTAAACGTTTTCTTTTATTTTGATTTTATCAGGCTTTACTTGTATCATTTTGGTGTCTTTTAACTGCCCAAATACCACCTAAAACACCAATTAGAATCATAAAGACAGCAACTATTTGTGCTTGTGTCATATTGAAAAACCATTCATAACGGTCATTAACACGGATAATTTCTATCAAATAACGCTCGATTCCATTGACAATCATATAAGCGAAAAAGATTAAACCTGCCGCTTTGAATTGGAAACGTAAGACAAACCAGAATATCGCAAACAATACCAACATCGCTAAAATCTCATAAACAGAAGTTGGATAAACGCCTTCTGCTAGTTCAAAGCAATATTGATCCGTATAAAATTCGCCAGTACAACCTTCCATCGGAATACCTTCTCCGTTGACGTTATGAGGATATTTGAGCGACCACATCCAATCTGGCAACCAACCTGGCTTAGGGTTACTGTTGACGATTCCCCAGTCTCCATCTCCCGAAAAATGACAACCCATTCGACCAACACCATATCCCAAAATCAAAGGTGGAGCAGCTGCGTCCATCATCTGTAACTTAGATAAGCCCTTTTTGTGAATGTAATAGAAAACACCCAAAAAGCCAAAAACTAAACCACCATAAATAGCTAATCCGCTACCTGAAAATAAATGACCAATCGGATCTTCGATTAATCGCTGAGGATATTCCATCACAGCAAAAATCTTTGCACCAATCAACCCCGAAATCGCTGCAACTATCAGAATATCACCCACCATTTCGTGTGGTTGCGTTGTAATTCTGATTTTAGTAGCGCCTTTATGTTCCTCTGCTTCTTTGCGTCTTTCCCAATATTTGCTTGCCATCATCAGCAATCCGCCAATGATACCACCAGCAATATGACCTTTGGTAGATAGGATAACATCTTGAGGATTTGCTGTAAATGCCCCCCAATCCATAGCTACAAATAATAATTTGAATCCTAAAATAAAGCCAATCAATCCATTGATTATCAAGTCTCCAATTGAAGGAGTTCCTGTGATTTCTCTCTCCGTGACCACGGGTTTGAATTGCCCTAATGCTGTGCGGCGTTTCATATCATTAGATAAAACAATACCAGCAGAGATAAAGGTGAAAGCTAAAAATAAACCAAAGGTTTGAACAATAGAAAAACCAACTGGCGGCTTGACTCCAAATAGACCTTCTATAATAAAGTATAGATTAGGATACATAGATTTTTTGAATTGATGTTTTTAAATGAAGTAACCAATTGTCAGTCACTTTATCAGTGTAGCAAAGTTAATAAAATCCTTTCAAGGTGCAAGAATTGAAATCTAAACGGAATATTATTGATGTGTTAAATGTAGAATCTCATACGGAATCAAGGAAAATATGACTTTGTGAATTTTTTTAAACCTATTATTATTTTTGACTAAACTCTGGTGGTATTTACTATTCTTTTCTCAGTTACGACTATCCTTTTTTTATAAAAAAAATAAAATTCCCAATTTAGGACACGAATTAGTAAATAATACTAAACTCTAATTCTAGATTGGCAATATTTACTACAAACTGCTTTGGTTTTGCCTTTAACTTTGTAATAATTCATTAAGCATAAAAACAACAATTATGAAACGATTACTTTTTATTAGCCTTTTTTTATTATTAAAATGTATAACTGTAACTCCCCAAAACTCCAAAAATTAACGAAGGAAATCCCTTTCATAGGTGTATTTTTGTTGTTCGATATTGGAATGAAATTTATTATCGAACTAAATCTATATAAAGGCTATTATATTAATGTGTTCTAATAACTATTTCAGCATGATAGAAAGAAGTGTTGATTAGAGGCTTTTGAAAGGCACACTAATTCAGGGTATCTTTTTCTCTGTTTTGAATGGTTTTTATTTAAAAATGTCCTTACGAATGTAAAGAATATCATTAAATTTTATTCTTAAAACATTTATAAAACGGACGAGCAGCTTCTTTTTTTATAAAAAAAGAAAAAAATGCCCTCGTTCGATTAACTATAATTAAAAAAATGTCTAAAAATATAGAACGAAAATCGTGGAAAGAACAGTTTTCTGCGTTTAAAAACTTACCCAAATTTTTTCGATTGATTTGGGAAACGAGTAAAAAACTCACTATTGCCAATATTATTTTACGTTTATTACGCTCGGCAATTCCTGTTTTGATGCTCTGGGTCGGTAAATTGATTATTGATGAAGTAGTCAGTTTGATGAAAATTGAAGACCCAGATTTGACTTATATCTGGACGTTGTTGGCAATTGAGTTGGCATTGGCGTTATTTTCAGATATTATTAATCGAGGCATTACACTGCTAGATGGTTTGTTAGGTGATTTATTTTCTAATAAAACATCTGTTGCCTTGATTCGACATTCTGCCAAATTGGATTTATACCAATTTGAAGATCCGACTTTTTATGATAAACTAGAACGTGCGCGCCGTCAAACGGTGGGTAGAGTGGTGTTGATGACACAGGTTTTGTCGCAATTTCAGGATATAATTACGGTACTTTTCTTGGCAGGTGCGTTGATTGCTTTTAATCCGTGGCTGATTTTAATCTTGTTATTCGCAGTAATTCCTTCATTTTTAGGAGAAACACACTTTAACGAAAGAACTTATTCTCTTTCGAGAAGTTGGACTCCTGAACGCCGAGA
>CAKZLT010000257.1 GCA_937127195.1 uncultured Saprospiraceae bacterium | reverse complement strand
GTCCCACTGACATGTTTATCTCCTTCCTACTTATTGTAGCAGCATGTAATCAAAGTGACAGGACCTGTGAACACTGAGACATTTTAGCCTGAATGCAACATATAGCAGACTGTCCTGCATGTTGACAATATGTAGACAGGCTGGTGAAATAAAAATAAATAAAATACCCAGACTGGAGCTTGTTTGAACTGTTTGAAGCCAAGTGTCTCCATTTACTTTGAATATGGCGGGAGAGTTAATTGTCATTGCATTTCATAGAGGAGACGCAATATAAAGCTGTGTTCATGCATATTCAGCACATCATTTGAATTCAAGCATCACATTTGCACATTAAAGTAAAATTACTAGTTAAGTTTAAAAAAAAGTATTTTTGTCCCTTTATTTGATTGTCTTTTTTTGTAAAAAATAAGAACATCTTTCTAAGAAACTAGACATATTATAAAAATATCATATATTTACATAAACTTTATAAAAAACAATTCGTATTAACTCCTAAGAAAACTTAACACGAACAAATTCAGACTTAACTTAAATTAACTTTTATGAGATTAAAACATCTTTTACTCATCCTAGCAATTAGCTCTTTATACCAAATTGATGCCATCGCACAGAGATATGTTGTGCAAGTAGCAGCATTTTCAGAACCTGTTAATATCGATATTTACTTTAAAAGTAAAGGTGTTCAAGGTGTAAAACAATCTGTTGACCATAATTTAATTTATAGATACAATATTGGTCCTTATCCAGATTTGGAATTTGCAAATAGAGTTGCTAAAAAGACTAAACAGGCGGGTTTTGCTAATGCACGAGTTGTTGATATGGTAGAATTAACCGAAAAATGCGCAAACTCTTGCGCCCCTATTGATGGCGCGGCATACATCGGTGGAGGTGATGAAGTAACAGGCGGAGACAACCTTTTTATCAGAAATATTTTCTTTGATTTTGACCGTTCACACCTCAAAAGTGAATCTAAGTCTCGATTAGATAAACTATATACTATTCTAGAACAAAATCCAACTTATAAAGCTGAATTGCATGGTCACACGGATTGGATTGGCTCCGATTCTTACAATAATGCCTTAGCTATGAGAAGAAGTAACAAGGCAAAAAATTATGTCGCTTCTAAAGGAATTGCTCGTAATAGAATCATTTCAAAAGCATTTGGTGAGCATAATCCTGTGGCCAGAAATGAACTCGCGAGTGGCAGAGACAGCGAAAAAGGGCGCGGGTTGAATCGCCGTGTAGAAATTCGTATTGTGGATGAAAATGGTGAAATATTGTGGAATGTCGTTGAATCAATCGACGTTCCTGTTGGTCTAAAACTAGATTAATCGCACTTCTTTTTAATAAAAAATAGCAGCTAGATGATTATATTTAGCTGCTATTTTTTTTAAAAAAATCAAATCAAAAGCCATTATCGGCTACCCATAACGGCATTTCACCCCGTAACTACCAATTCATTTTTTTAAATTCTATCAATATACTCGAACTTTGCTTTATCACTTGAACGGCATCAAAGCCCTTAGCTTCAAAAAAAGTTTCTATTGAAAACTGAGTAGTAGTAATATTTTTGTTATTCCCTTTCAATACAATTTGGTCGTCATTAGTCGCCTCAATAGGAAGAATCATCGAACCAATTATAATTTTATTATTTATTAATAATTGACCACCTGCAACACTCAACACATCTCCTTGAAAGCCAAAAGTATATCTAGGGTCGGATATGGTTAAACCAGAAAAATCATTTAACAATTCATCAGTCAAAGGTTTTTGGTCATTTGCCGCCAAAGATAAATTCCTCCTATAACCATTCAAAAATGTAGCTTTATTGATAGGTTTCATTTCCAGATTCAATCTTTCAAAATCAAGTAAAATTCCTGTTCCTGTAATCTCAGAACGAGTCATACAGGCTTTTGAAGTATAAGCTGTTAAACCTTTTTTTGTTTCAAACCTAACCGCTTCTACATCTGCCAAAATATCCGTTTTGATATATTGATTAGCCTTCATCAATGGTTCATTTTTGAGATTATTCCAACGTCGAATAATTTTTGTGTTGATATCAATTCCTATTTTTTTTGTATTAAACGTAACTCCAACACTCGGACTAATAATGTCATTAATCGTTTCATCAAAACCATCTCCATAACGCCATAGCGTAAAAATCTCATTCAATCGTTTTTTTTCATCCGTTGTAATAATATGCTCCGTCTTTTCGGTCATTACAAATTCATTCAACACAAAATCGTAACTATCAACGTCCTTTTCATCCAACGTTTTCACGAAGGCTTCAATAAAGGCTTCTTCATCATCCAAATCCGTCTTAATAGACCAACCATAACGAATATTAATATCCTTCACAAAGCTTTCTACATCATTCAACTCACTATTCAGAAGCACTTTATACAACAATTCATAACTATTAAGATTGAAATAGCTTCCCAATATTTCCATATACTCTTTGGTTGTCTTCCCAAATTCTTCTAATTCAAAACCTGGGTAGTTTTCCTTAATTGGTACTGTATAATAAACCGTCACAGGCACTTCTCTGTATGATTGATTACTCTTACATGGCGACAAATTAATCGCCATCGTTTGGTCAGGATGCATAAAACTAATTGGCTTAATTGCCACCAAAATCATCGAAGCGGTATTGGAACGTCGGTCATAAGAGTTATAAAATTTTTTATAATAAAGGCTTTCGTAAAAATTTTTCTCGCCTGCATATTTCCAACCTTCCGCCAAATTTTCGACCTCTTCATAAGTCGCAAAATCATTAATTCTCGGAACATAAGACAATTGTTTCAAGTCCTGTTTGCAAACACAACCAATATTTTTTGTCGTGGGAGGTATCACTTTTCCTACTCTCGCAGGTGCTTTCACACTGGTATTTTCTAATTTTTTTAAAGAAAACTCCGCATAATAAAAATGCGCTCGCTTGGGTAATTTCGTATTTTTGAATACTAACGGATAATCATAAGAACCAAACGCCATTACTTTATCTCCTTTAATTGCCATGCTTCGACAATAATCTGTGCCTTTACTACCAAAAACTTTCAACCATTTCAAAACCCCTTCTGTATCATATTCTGCAATAAAAGGCTCAGTTCCCCCCAGTCATTTA
>CAKZLT010000256.1 GCA_937127195.1 uncultured Saprospiraceae bacterium | reverse complement strand
TGGCATCACTACGGGATCAAATCGCGTTAGTAACCCAAAACGTGACGTTATTTAATGACACCATCGCTAACAATATAGCGTATGGGGCGTTATCGGGTACCAGTGAAGAGTTAATTATCGAAGCTGCGCGCAAGGCTCACGCTCTTGAATTTATCGAAGAGATGCCGGAGGGTATTCATACGCTCATTGGCGACAACGGTGTGCTTTTGTCTGGTGGACAAAGACAGCGCTTGGCAATTGCGCGAGCACTGCTAAAAGATGCGCCTATATTGATTTTGGATGAAGCGACTTCTTCACTAGACTCTAAGTCCGAAAAACTTGTACAAGATGCTTTATTTAAATTAATGAAAAATCGAACATCAATTGTAATTGCTCATCGACTTTCGACTATTCAACACGCTGACGAAATATTAGTGATGAATGAAGGGCGAGTAATTGAACAAGGAAATCATGAAACATTGCTAAAAAAAGGTGGAATGTATAAAAAATTAGTAGAATTACAGACCATTTAGCTTTTTTTACTAACCTTGGCTCAATTTTTATCGTAGTTTAATTACATAAACCTTATTTTAACTAAAATTTAATTGTTTTAAACGCAAGTTTACCCAACACTTTTACGTCTTATTACGTATTAACTTCAATATCTTTTTTTTTGAATGAAATTTTGTATAAGAACATTAAAGTCACAAGACTTGTTTTAATAACATTAATAATCATATTTTTCGAGTTATATAAATATAAATCATGAAGAACTCTTTACTTTTTATTTTTCTTTGTTTATTTGCTATATCCAGCACCAAAGCACAAATTACCATCACAAACTCCGCGTTTGCAACCGTTGGTGATGTATTAAAAACTAGAAATGCCGCTTCTCCTGGGCAAGCTACCAATACAGTTGCTGCTGGAGCTAACTTAAGCTGGGATTACACCTCTGTTATAGGTAGTGATTTAAATATAAACACAGCTACGGCTGCCTCTACGGGTACTCATGCTGCTTTATTTCCTAATGCAACTTTTATTTTGCCAGATCTTATTTTTCCAGGAGATAACTATATTGAAACAAGCTCTACTGAAGCTGTTCTTTTAGGCTTTTCAGGAGATCCACTTAATATTGGTTTAACTCTACCTGTTGTTTTTAATGACAGTAAGTTAATACTCAAAACGCCTTTAAACTATCAAGATACTTATACAGATTATTCTGATTTTGAGATAGACGTTAAAGTTGATGACTATCCTGCGTTAAAGGTTTTGATAGATAGTTTAGTACCTGCATCAACAGGTATTACGGTTACCGACTTAAGAATTACTTACATTGATACCACTATCAATGAAGTAGATGCGTGGGGTTCAATGACTTTACCTGCTTCTTCTTTACCTAACAGTACTTATAATGTACTTAGGTTAAAGCAAGAGATTAAATCTAACCTTATTGTGAAATTTAAAGGTAAATTTGCAAGTATTCCTTTTGACTGGACAGATCCTTCTCAGCCACCATTGAATTTGGCATTACCTTTTGCTGGTCTTTCTACTTCTATTACTTATCAATTTTTGAATGATACGTCTCTTGAACCAATCGCCGTAGTACAAGTAGGTGATCCTGTTGCTAACCCAACTCTTATCACTGCTATTACTTACAAATCTGATATAACAACGGGTGTATTCGGTTTTGCTGCGCCTTCTGTATCGGTTAAAGCATATCCAAATCCAGTGATTGATAACTTAAACTTAAAATTCAAAAACTTTGACTCAGGTCGTTATGATGTAAAAGTTTACAATATCGTTGGTCGTCAAATGATGAGCAATAATTATTTCATCTCAGGTGACCAAACCGTTTCACTTGATGTAGCTAGTCTTCCAAAAGGAACTTACCTTTATAGTGTAGTTGATGCTAATGGTGAAACCGTTCTTACTAAAAGAATCATTGTAGCTAGACCATAATACGAAGTGATTTGACACAAAAAAAAGTGATATGACATTATTGTCATATCACTTTTTTTTGTCACAATATATCGAAACAACTATGCTAATTGATAAATATCTCCATAATGTCGTCCCGCTTGATCATAATCCAAACCATATCCAATCACAAATTTGTCTTCAATACTAAATCCTACATAGTCAATATCTAAATCAAAAATAGTAGCAGAAGGCTTATGCAATAAAGTAAAAATGGCTATGGATTGAGGATTCTTAGCTTCAAGAGATGGTAGAAAATGGTGCATCGTGCGTCCTGAGTCAATAATATCTTCTATAATAATAACATCTCTTCCTTCAAGTCCTCCTTTTAAACCAATCAATGTATTTACTTCTCCTGTCGAAGCCATATTCTCGTAAGAAGCCAATTTGATAAAAGTGATTTCAGCATCAAAGTCAATCGCTTTCATAATATCTGATGCTACCATAAACGAACCATTCAAAACGGCTATAAAAAGTGGGTTCTTTTTGGCATAAACAGTAGCCATTTCAAGAACTATTTCCTTAATTCGTGCTTCAATAGTTGCCTTTGAAATGAATTTTTTAAAATATTTATCTTTAACTAAAATCGTTTTTTCCATTTTTTTTTTTGTAAAAATAAAAAGAGATATTTCTATTTAAGAAATATCCCTTCTATTTATAACTTTTTAACCCAAAAAAACTTCAATCTTATCAATTCCGTCCAGTAATCTTCAACTCCTGCCCTATTTCAATTTCATTTCCTTTCAAGCCATTCCAATATCGAATAGCCTCGACAGTTGTACTATAATTTCTTGCTATACTATATAAAGTATCATCTTCTTTTACTATATAATACCCCTTTCTAGCTACTGGTTTTTCTTTCAATACTTCTTCAGATGTAACATTTGGAGTAATTGCACTCACTGACGACTTCGTTACTTTCTTACCTGGAGGCAAATCGGATACATCAGAAGAACCCTGTACTGGATTTAATTTTGGTATTGGAGCTCCTGTTGTCTTCTTTGGTTTATCATCCGTCGGGAAAGTTGGAACAGGTGCGCCTTCCAATTTTTTACCTTCACGCCCATTAATCTGACTACTTGACTGCCCTGGAATATTTTCTAATTGCTTTCCTGGTTGAACTTCATTAATAACAACGGGTTCTTCCCTCTTTGCAGGTTTAATACGAGGTTTTTCTATTTTAACTTTTGCTTTTTTATCAATAAAACCAAGGTCTTCATCTTCTTTTTCCTTTTTTACAACTGCTACATCTTCTTTAGTTGGCTTAGCTGTCGTCAAATGAGGAACAATTTTTCGTTGTGGTCGATATTTCTCTTTATCCTCCGAACCAGGAGCGCCAACCTCATTAGTAGCAATATCCGTTGGAGACACTTTAGCTCGCGGAACACGAGTTCGCTTACTTTCTCCTGCCAAACGCGGTTTTACAGGAGTCTCTTCTGCTAGATAAACCCGTTCACCATCCGCTATTTGCTCATTAATACCTACTTTATTCAATTTCAAAAGCGTTTTCAAACGAATACCATACAATTGAGATATATCATACATCGTCTCGCCATTTCGCAATTCGTGATAATTGACCCCAATATCTCCATTACTACGCTTAGCCTCCAAAAATACAAACTGCCCCGCTTTGAATCCTTCACCTTCTTTCAGGTCGTTATATTTCAAAATCTTTCTATAACTAATTTTGAACTCAGAAGCAACTCCAAGAGGCGTATCCTCTGTTGTTGCTACAACTGCTTTTAGATTATGAATATCATGAATTTTACGCGATGTATATTTATGAACTTCCCTCTTGATAGAATTATCAAATGTAGATAAATCAAAAGCCTCTATCAATCTAATCATCTGGTCAGCTTTAGATAACCGTTCTGATAATTTCAGCTTTTCAATTTCAATTGCCCATGATTTATAATTTTTATCATTATAAGAAAGCAAATTAGATATTGAATTTTGTTCTTTTAAATAGTTCGTAAACTCAATAAAAGACTCATCCGCCAATTCATATACTCGATAACAAGATGGCTTTTGACTTTGAGTCTTCTCCCATTGATAGAAAAATTCACCATCCCAATTTTTTTCGCATTTAATACTAAAATGGTTATTGGCCTGAAGTGCTAATTGACTATTGCCGACTAATGACTCAAGAATGCCCATTGAAAGTAAGACACTGGCAGGAATGCCCGTTCTCTCCATCTGACTGATGGCGGTTTTATTATACTTATTTACATAATCCTGCACTGTTGTCTGCGAAAAAGCAGTCACAACACAAGAAAAAATAAATAAGATTACTGCACTTAGTCTTAGCATAGTTCTTTTATTTGTGTTCTTCCTAAAAAAGAAATTCCGTGCTATTGAGATTTCTAATTAAGAGATTTGTTTGGATTCTCTTTATCTAATCGAGGTAATTCATAGTATAAGTAATGACGAAGTTATCGGAAATATTTTATCAAGAAGTACCGACACTATTAACTTCACTAAGCTACTTTTTTATAATCAATTGTTGTCCTTTATCTATATTATTGGTCTTCAGTTTATTCCATTTTTTAATATCATCTACCGAAACCTCATACTTCCGAGATATTCTATATAGTGTCTCTCCTTCCTTCACTGTATGTATAATTCCGTCTTCTTTTGACCTTTCTTCCTTTGGTTTAGGCTTCGTTTCTTTTTTTTCTTTTACGTTATTTTTAGGTTTAGGTTTTGAGTTTTCCTTGTTTTCTACAATCTTCTCTTTCGAACTTCGAAGTTTTGGTGCTTTATAACGCTTACCTCTTATGTTGATTCGTTGGTCATTTGCGGGTTGTTGACCTCGCTTCATTTTATTTCTCTTATATAGCTTACTTAGTCTTACACCATAGATTTGAGAAATATCATGCATCGTTTCATTATCCCTTACCTCATGAAAATTTTGTTTTTTTCGGCTCGAACTTCTCTTGTTTTGCAAGAAAATATTTGTTCCCACCTTCAAGGTTTCCGAACCTGATAAATCATTATATTTTAATAGCTTCGATTTAGATACTTTATAGCGTTTGGCCAACTTATCCGGCGTATCTCCAATCTGAACCGTCACTACCTTTACATCGTTTACATGAAAAATTTTCCTATTTTGTGATGTATTGTTCTTATTTTTTTGAGTTTTACTTTTAGAAAAGTCAGGTTTTGATGGTTTCTTCGGCTCTTTTTTAGAAGGTTTAGAAGGTTTAGAAGGTTTAGAAGGTCTTTTTGGCTCTTTGGTTTTCGGTTTCTTAACCATTGCCAATTCACCTTTTACATCCTCTACTGACATCAAATCATATTGATGCAAATTATTATCCTCAATCACTTTAATCAATAATTTTGGATACTTAGGATTAGTTGCATAACCTGCCTTTTTCAACCCTTTTGCCCACTTTTTGTAATCTTTTTTATCATATTTAAATAAAAAACCATAACGATTCGCCTTTGCAGGGTTTGTCAAAAACTTAGTATGGTCAATAAATGATTCTTCTGGATTTTTGTAAGAACGAAAACAGGATTTGACACGAATGCCAAACTTATAATCATCATCTTTTTTGCGCATCGTTGCTCCCTTCCAATCGCTGCCACACTTAATTCCAAAATGATTATGCGCCTTAACTGCCAAATCGCTTTTTCCTGAACCAGACTCCAAAATAGCCTGAGCTAATTTGATGCTTGCAGGAATACCACTACGGTGCATTTCAAGCACTGCTATTTTCTTGAACTTTTGAACATAAGATTGATTATCAACACAATTATCAGGATAATTGGCACTCCAACTTACATTCATAGAAAATATGCATAGAATGATAATTAATAAAAAATGCTTTGACATGTGGAATTTTTTTTTGTATAAAACTCTTCTGATAACCCAAAACAGTGATAATCAAATTGGTGAAATAATATCTTTATATCTAAATATTATCTTTCACCCTCTTAAAATGCACAAATCGTATGCCAACCAGTAAAATAAAAATCTGCTAAAACCCTGTAAAGCAATATTCTAGAGATATAAAAAAAGAGAAAGTCTTATTCTTCTTTTAAGGAAGCGAGAGTTCAATGAGATAAAACAGAAAAGAAAGGTTTTAATTATTTATATTAGAGATTACTTTACTTTTTAAAAAACAATATATTTAATATATAAATATAACTTCGTTTGACTCCTATTATTTTACCTTTTTTTAAATAAAAAAGCCGTTCAACTCTTTTTATTAGAAAGTTGAACGGCTCTTCTTTTGAATATTTTTGAATATTTTTGAATATCAAAGACTAGAATATGTATATATCGCAAAAAAGTGATAAAATAGAAAATCACTGATATTACACAAAAATGCTTTTTTTTTGGCGTATCAATTCGCCAGAAATTTATCATTGCCTCGCTATTACTGTGCCTTTTTACGCTGACTCCTTCTGGGTTTTACTTTTTTAATTGTGTAAGAAGGCGTAGGTGTCGCTTTCAATTTCCCTTTTTTATTATTCAACTTAATCATCCTATCAACCTCCAATGCCTCAAATTTTGATATATCATTACGTGACGCCAACTTTCCAAGTCGAACACCATAAAGCTGTGAGATAATATATAAATTTTCGCCTTCTCGAACTTTATGATAATCCAAGCCTTTGAATTCGTTTTCTTTTGACATCAAGAATATATATTGCCCATTAAGCAATAAACTATTTTCATCCAAATCGTTATATTTCAATAATTTTCCTACGGAAATATTATACAACGCTCCAATTCCCTCTAGCGTTTGACCGTCTTTGAGTGCAACAACTCGCAATCCATTTACCAAAAAAACACCTTTATAGTCCGACTTAATTGGGAATAAATTATTTTGGATAGGCTTTTCTTTTAATTCAACCGTTTCTACTATTTCTCTTTCATTAAGAATAGGAAGAATAGGCTTCTGTCCTAGTTTTTCCGCTTCTGAAAGGTCAATACTTTCAGGTTTGATAATGGCAAAACCAACTTGTGTATTTTGGGCGTAAGTATTTGCAATAGCAGGGTTTACATTTTGAAAATCCAATACATACAATTCGTTTTTTTCTATAATTTGAATGAGCTTCGTTGCATAATGCTTTGCCGTAGCATATCCCGATGACTTCAAACCTTTTGCCCAATTTTTGTAATCCGTAGAAGGGATTTCAAATAATTGAGCGTAGCGGTCACGCGTCATCAAAAAATTAGAATGGTCTATATAAGAATCCGTAACGCTTCCATAAACTCGAAAACAAGACTTAATCAATTTTCCCCTTTTATTTCTATCATCATCTTTATGAAAATACTTCTTACCTTGCCATTCCTTTTTACACTTAATTCCGAAATGATTATTCGAGTTTCGAGACAAATCACTATTTCCATGATTTGACTCCAAAATGGCTTGTCCCATTTTAATACTAGCAGGAATTCCTGTTCGTTTCATTTCTGCAATAGCAATGTCTTTATATTGCTCGATATAGGAATAAATATTGACAAAATCGTCGTTTGCTTTCGCTGTCAGAAAGCTAGCAACTAAGAAGAGTGAGAGTAAATACTTTGATTTCATTTTAAGTCGATTGCGAAAAGTTGTTTGACAGTTTTTATGACATTTTCGCCCTTAAATGATATTTAAGCTGCTTTATATATAAAAAAAAACTATCTTTTGGTAATACAATTTCGGTCTAATTTACTAAATTTTTCTTGCAATCATGATGCCATCCATCATTGGAAGCAAAATATTTTCAACTCTTTCATCTTCTTGTATTCTAGAGTTAAAAGCGTGAATCGCAGCCGTTTTTTTGTCCTTTTTTTCTTCCAAAACCTTTCCATACCACAAAACATTATCCGTCAAGATAAAGCCGCCTTGCCTAACTTTCTCAAAAATTAAATCAAAATAAGTGTCATATTCCATCTTTGAAGCATCAATAAACACCAAGTCAAACATTTCATCAATAGTTGGAATAATTTCTTTCGCATCTCCAATGTAAAGAATTACCTTTTCTTCTAATTCCGCTTTCTCCAAATGCTTTCGGATAATATTTTCCCGTTCTTCATTGATTTCTATTGTATGAACTTGACCATCTTCAGGCAACCCCATTCCAAAACAAATCGCTGTATATCCTGTAAAAGTTCCTACTTCCAACACGCGCTTAGGTCGAATCATCTGAGTAATCATTGTCAATAATCGCCCCTGATAATGCCCCGAAATCATCTGTGGAGAAAGTACTTTTAGGTAAGTTTCTCTTTTCAAATTATACAAAATATCCGTTTCAGGTGTCGTCATTCCTTCGACATATTCCTGAATCGCCTCCGCATTTTTTATTAATTTCATATTAAAACAATTAAAATTACTTACTAAATGCACTGTTTCAAAAGTTATTTAATGTTTCGTAGCGCGACGAGGCTCGTCGCGCTACGTTAGCTTTTAAAAAAATAAATAAACTTTTGAAACAGTACACTAAATTGGTGCTGTGCAAAGTTACTTTTGTTTGGTGTATGGGAATCACCGAGGTTTCGGGACACCAAACAAAAGCACTTGCGTAACATCAATTGCTAATAGCATTCTTCTCAAATCGCCTCTTAATAATCGGATAACTAAACACCGAAACCAAAACGATAATTACTCCAACATAAAAATACGCTCCTACTTCTTTATTCTCTTCAAAAAGCCACCATGCCATCAACATACCATAAACAGGTTCCAAATTCACCGCCAAATTACTGGTGAAAGCCGAAACATATCGTAACGCATTCAATGACAAAACAAAAGCCAAAGTCGTACAAAGCAATGCCAAAACCACCAAATAAAGCCAATCCCAACCGACAGGAATAATTTCTGCACCTGTATAACTAAGATAAAACGGTAATATCGCAGTCAAAAAGAGCCAACCTCCGCCCAACTCGACGAAAGTCATCACTTTCGTGTCCACTTCTGCTACCATTTTTTTATTTAAAATAGAAAAAACAACCGCCAAAAGTGCCGAAATCAACGCCAAAACGATACCAATTCGCATATCCCATTGAGTTGATTGAACGACCAAATACATCCCAGGAATGACCATCGCGCCCAAGATTATTTCGTAAGGTTTCACTTTTGTTTTGAAAAAAAGCGGCTCAAAAATCGCTGTAAAAAACGAAGTCGTCGCCATACAAACCAAACAAATCGATACATTCGCATATTTAATACCACCAAAAAAACAAACCCAATGAATCGCTACAACCATCCCAATTCCGAATAACTTCCAGCGCAAAGCTTTTGGTACTTCTTTGAATGCTTTCCAAACACCTTTTATAAACAAAAAACTCAAGGTCGTAATCAGCATTCGCCACCAAACCAATGACAACTCTGTCAAGCTAATCAGCTTTCCCAGAATGGCAGTAAAGCCAAACAAAAACACAGCAATATGCAGTTGCGTATAAGCACCTTTAATCAGTTTCATGATTTGAATTATTATATAATATACAATGATTTGATTAAATTCAGTAGTCAGTCCAATTAATCAGGCGCAAGATAAAATAAAAGTATATTCTTACATTTTTTTTCTTAAAAAAAAGAATAAATTCATTCATTTATCTTAAAAAAGTCATAAAAAGCTATACTTTAACTGTTTTCGATAGCTAAAACTTGCTATTCCCAATTATTTTATTATATATAAGTATGTGTAAATGAAGTAATAACTATCTAAATAGTTATTTTCAAGAACTAAAGACAAGTTCTTTTGAACAATAAAAATGATTATACATTTGTATTGTTAACACAAAATGAACACTTTTTTATCATTAGGAATATTCAAAAGTATAACATTGGTATTTTGGTTTCAGTGATATTATACCATTTTTTTTTGAATAAGACTTATTAAATATAGCAAAGATGGCTAGAGCAAAGGTCAAACCTTTTACGAAGACAGAGGGAACATTTTATTTTAATGTAAAGACACGCGATATGAACATTACGATTCATAGAGAAACTTTGGAGAGCGCGAAATCTGCTTTTATGGGTTATGTTAGACAAGGAAAAGCTTGTGAATGGCTCGGTAAATGGAACGGTAAAAAATTCGTACCCGTAGATGCTTCTCTAGTGAAGTCATAATATTAGAATTTATTCAATTAAATTTTTTTTTATAGAACAGACCTTTTAATCTATCTTTAGATTGAAAGGTTTTTTTGATTCTTTCAAGGTTTTTATGGTTAGGGAGTAGTCAGTCAAAAGACTCACTCTTTTAAAATAAAAAAAGGAAATAACAATTTATCATTCTAACAAAATCATCAAAATACGCTACATTTGATTAATTCAAATCCACTTTAAATGAAATCCGTATTACTCAGTTTCTTTCTTTGCGTTATTTCAATCAACATTTCTGCACAATCTCCTTATATTCAACAATATACAGATAGAGATGGTGTACCAGGAATGGTGGTTTATCAATTATTGCAAGGTAATAATGGGTTGATATGGCTGACAACAGATAATGGAATTGCTTATTTTGATGGTAAAAAATTCACTACGGTTTCGCACCCTAAAATGAAAGGACAAGATTTTATTGGCTTGTATAAAGCACCCACAGGTAGAATTTGGTTTTGGAATTGGTCAGGTCAGGTTTTTTATTTGAACAAAAATAAAATTGAATATTATTCACCTGATGGTTTTTTAGATGATAAAACTATTTCAGGTCTTTTTTCGGATAAAAAAGGGAATATAACACTTTTAAGAAAAGTGGCTAAAGAGTCTTTTCTATACTGTAGTGAGAGTGGGAAGTGTGAAGTGAAGGCGATTTTGGGGGTAAAAGATTTACCTAAATTATTTGAAATAATAGACGGAGATGAAACAGGTAAAATTTCTTTTTTCTGGTTGAATTATCTTAGTGGACTCAATCTCAAAAGAGGTGCTGAATCACCAATAGGAATTGTTGATAGGGGAATAGTAGGGCGAAATAAGCAACTAGGAACGATGTATGTCCAACAAAGCAATTCAAATATCTTATATGGTTTAGATTATATCAATAATAAAATTGAAGAGAAAGAAATACTTCGTATAGATAAAGAGCGAGATATAAGAGATATTTATTGTGATAAAGATGAGAATATTTGGGCTTTTACTAATTCAGATCTTTTTTTGTTCGATAAAAATAAGAAACCTCAACCCATCAATATTCCTTTGGTCGAAGAGACATTAATTAATTCGATTTTACAGGATGATAATGGTGGCTATTGGATGGCAACAAGAGGAGAAGGCTTGATGCATATTCCTAATATTAATAATATTACTTTCTCGAAAGAGAACTCTATACTAGATAGTGATAATATTATTTCGACAATTACAGATACTCAAAAAACAATCATTGTAACCGCCATTGGTGATATTGCTTCCATTGACAATCGTACTTTTTCGATTACAAAGTATCCATTCAAAAAATCAATACAATATATCTATAAACGCCCTAATGGTAAAGGTTTTTTTATTTATTCAAACGAACTTACATATCAAGTTAATAATAATTTTGAGGTAGAAAAGGAATATATTTGGTCAACAGTCAAGTCAATATTTGAGGAAAACACCTATATATATATTGGTACATCAATGGGCTTATTTAAGCTTAATGAAGTTAATAATAACAAATACTCTAGGAAACTTGCTGACGAAGATGGTAAAAATAGGGAGCATCTCGTTAAAGAACTCTCTTTTTATTCGATTTCAAATAAAAGAGGCGAGGTTTATTCGGGTTCATTAGAAGGACTTTTTAAAGATTCTGAGCGAGTTAATTCTTCTGATAATCCGACTATCAATACTGCTTTGGTGCAAGATATAC
>CAKZLT010000255.1 GCA_937127195.1 uncultured Saprospiraceae bacterium | reverse complement strand
CCATTTTGGGATTGAAATATTTCTGGTGCGTTATTGAAGTAACATTTCATTAATCTCTTAATCGAACCATTTTGGGATTGAAATGTGTAACCAAGTGAATTTGTAATGCTTGCAGAGAAACTCTTAATCGAACCATTTTGGGATTGAAATTTATAAATTTCTTCTTTAAGTTCTTTTACAACCTGCTCTTAATCGAACCATTTTGGGATTGAAATGTCTTTATTTTACCAAATGGTCAAAAGGTTATAATGCTCTTAATCGAACCATTTTGGGATTGAAATTCTGAAAGTCCTTTAAAACACTAGATTTGAATTTACTCTTAATCGAACCATTTTGGGATTGAAATTATTAGTAGATACTGGCGGACTGAAGCGAAGTATAACTCTTAATCGAACCATTTTGGGATTGAAATTATTCACAACTCCATCAAATATAATTTCAGCTAAACTCTTAATCGAACCATTTTGGGATTGAAATAGCATATTCGTATAGGTTTTGGTACTATCCCCCCCCTCTTAATCGAACCATTTTGGGATTGAAATGAGAATTTTGGTGAACACGCAAGGCGTTTCAGAGCGCCTCTTAATCGAACCATTTTGGGATTGAAATCGGAATAGCAAAAGGAAAATTTAATGCGAAGGTAGCTCTTAATCGAACCATTTTGGGATTGAAATACAGTTGTAGAAGTAACAATAGATTCTACTTTTATACTCTTAATCGAACCATTTTGGGATTGAAATTCCATAAAGTAGGCAACAATGAAACAAGTAATAAATCTCTTAATCGAACCATTTTGGGATTGAAATTATTTAATAGCGGTAACAAATGATAGATTATTAGATTCTCTTAATCGAACCATTTTGGGATTGAAATTCGAATTTCCAGCTATTGATATATCCAGTGAACTCACTCTTAATCGAACCATTTTGGGATTGAAATATTGTAGATTGGTTATCAACTTCAAATGAACCAGAACTCTTAATCGAACCATTTTGGGATTGAAATAATGTTCGACAATAGATTCATCATAAGCCGTGTCTAACTCTTAATCGAACCATTTTGGGATTGAAATAATGGATTTCACTTTGAATGCTTCTGATGATATTTGCTCTTAATCGAACCATTTTGGGATTGAAATATGTTAATGCAAGCTATTAACACTATAAAATAGAAACTCTTAATCGAACCATTTTGGGATTGAAATGTGTTTGCAAATTTTAAATTTTCATTAGCTGTTTTCCTCTTAATCGAACCATTTTGGGATTGAAATTTTGTAGCTAAAGAATATTTTTGATTATAAAGAATACTCTTAATCGAACCATTTTGGGATTGAAATCAAATTGTTGACCTAAGCCCTTTTTATTTGCTCTCTCCTCTTAATCGAACCATTTTGGGATTGAAATTCTGCTGCTTTAATCTCGCTATCCAGTTGCTCTATTCTCTTAATCGAACCATTTTGGGATTGAAATTTTTTCAAATCATCAAGGTCATTTTTGAATGTGATTCTCTTAATCGAACCATTTTGGGATTGAAATTGCACTCCAGTCACAAGAATATTAATTCTCTTAACCTCTTAACCTCTTAATCGAACCATTTTGGGATTGAAATCTCCAAACAATGTTTCTTTTAGTTCTGGTTTATCATCTCTTAATCGAACCATTTTGGGATTGAAATATTCAAAAGGCTTAGGAGAAGAAGCAGAAAAAAAAGCTCTTAATCGAACCATTTTGGGATTGAAATTTTAAAATATACAGGATTCATAAATGGAACTCCACACTCTTAATCGAACCATTTTGGGATTGAAATTCTAGAGTGAGTACATTTCTTTTTGTACTGAAATATACTCTTAATCGAACCATTTTGGGATTGAAATACTGTTAAGCTGTTCAAGGTCTGATTGTTCGCTTTCTCTTAATCGAACCATTTTGGGATTGAAATTTTGAAATTCTTTTGTTCTTTGTGTTTCTTTGTTCCCTCTTAATCGAACCATTTTGGGATTGAAATTTTGCGCTCCTTGCAATAACTGAAAAGGAATAGCTAACTCTTAATCGAACCATTTTGGGATTGAAATAAGCAAATTTATAATGCTGCGAAAGGGCAATATTACCTCTTAATCGAACCATTTTGGGATTGAAATCTACCCTATCGAAAGATGGTGGTAAAGAAATCGTAACTCTTAATCGAACCATTTTGGGATTGAAATCCGGTATGAGGGATGGTAATTTCGTGACTCATTATCTCTTAATCGAACCATTTTGGGATTGAAGTTCTGGAAGTTGAACAAAAAAAAGCGTCTTTTCCAAATTAGGAAAGACGCTTTTTAAAAAAGACAAACTATTTTATAAAAGGAACATTATTGATTATTCACGGAAACTCTTTCTAATAGAAATACAATTGCAAAACCAACGACCATTAAGCCCAAAACGGGTAATAATTGTGGGTCAGAACCGAAAGGAGTATTTGCGGTTTGTAAATTAGAAAAAGTATTCGGTAAAACACTTTTGGTGAAAGAAGCTACTTCTTCGCCATGCGAGTTGGTGCGATAAGCTAAGACTTGTTGCCAAGGCCAAACACGATTAAGAGAACCTATCATAAAACCAGTTAGAACGGCAAGTGTTAAGTTTTTATAGTTTTTGAAAGTCCATGAAAGTATTCTTGAAAAACTCAAAACACCAACTAAACATCCTAAGGCAAAAGTACCTGCAATGACTAAATTGAGGTCTTTTAATCCGCCCCAGATAATAGAATACATTCCTAAAATCAATAAAATAAAACTACCCGATAGACCAGGAAGAAGCATCGCCGAAATGGCAACTACTCCAGAAAGGAAAATAATTAGGAGGTTTTCGCTACCATTAGAAGGCGAAAGCACAGTAACGGTATAGGCAAAAATAATCCCTAAGATTAATGCAATGATGTTGACAGGATTCCATTTTTGGATTTGACGACCCACAAAAATAGCAGAAGCAACAATTAACCCAAAGAAAAATGCCCAAACCAAAAGTGTTTCGTTATTAATGAGCCAAGTAATCATTTTTACAAAAAGAATGATACTGGTTGCCATTCCTCCAAATAAGGCAACCAAAAAGTTACCGTCAATGACTTTCCAAACACCAGCAATGCCGTTTTCTTTTAATGTTTTGAATAAAGATAAATCAAAGGATTTGAGGGCATTAATAAAACGCTCATAAATACCTGTAATAAAGGCAATTGTACCGCCAGAAACTCCTGGGATGACTTCAGCAATTCCCATTGCCATTCCTTTCAAAAAAATAGAAATATATTCTTTCATAAAATTTTATTAAAAAAAGATGTTACTATTCAGCATCGCTGAAGAACATTTAAATAGATGATTTAAAAGGCTACCAATAAAAGTATCTCTGTTCTCTTAGCGTGTAACGCGGTCTTTTAGTCTCTGTTCTGAATAGTTACAAAAAGATACGGAATAAAGAATGATTACCACTATTGAGATGATACATTACAAATAACAGCGGTAGCAATTCATCATTCATCATTTATCATTCAAAATTTACATTCACATTCAAAAAAAAACCATATACTTTTGGTAAAAAGATAATGCAACCAATAATAGCTGCTCCGATAGCTAATATTAAGACTGCTCCTGCTGCCATATCTTTGGTTTTGGCAGCCAAAGGATGTTGGTCAGGCGAAACCAAATCCGTCAAACTTTCGATAGAAGAGTTAAAGGCTTCTGCCGAAATGACTATTGTAATTATAATGATTACTAAGCACCATTCGGTGGTAGAAATATTGAAAAATACGCTTGCTCCAATTACAAAAATAGCGAATAGAATATGAAATTTGCCATGTATTTCTGTCTCGAAAAGTAATCGAAGTCCTCTCAAGGCATATCCAAAACTAGCCATTCGCTGTTTGATTATCTTGCGCATGATTTTTTTATTGAAGCGTTTTTAGTTGATACGCGCCTTTTACACCAAAGTGTTCACTCATATTATTAATTGACCTAAAGTCAATACATTGTAATTCTTTTGAATAAAAAATATGGTCGTAAGGAAAGTAACTCATCGGCATATCGCGGCGACTATCGCTCAGATTAGCAGCTCTTCGAAAACTAACAATCTCTGGAGACCACGGCATTACTTGATAGTCACCAAGAGTAACAACAGGCTCTTTTAATCCTTTTACATATTTGGCAACCGTTTGCAAATGTGCATTGATTTCGTCGTGAGCACCTAAACTAACGGGCGGAATGGTGTGAGAACTTACAAAATAGATATGTTTGTTTAAACTATCATGTTTAATACAACCAGCTAAATTTGGAATTTCTTTATAATGAAAAGTATCTACTTTGGTAAATGGATATTTGGAATAAAGTGCTAATCCATGAAAATCCATTCTGACAATGGCAGTATCGTAAGGGTATTTTGCACTGAGAACTGGGTGATTAGCTAAATAAGCCGCCCAATCAGGTGTAACTTCTTGAATAGAAATAACATCTGCGTCTGAATTAATAATAGATTGAATGGTACTGTCAAAATTGGCACTACTGGTTAACGATAGATTACAGTTAACCGCTGTGACGCTCGGGCCTGCTTGAGGTGCTGCAAAAAAAGCAGAACGGGTACGCAGAAATAAGCATAAGATTCCGCAGCAGGCAAAACTAACAAACATAGATTTTTCATCACTAAAGAATAAAAAAAGTATGCCTATTATGAAATAAGCCAACATGATTTGCACTACATACTTTGAAATAACTTTGAAAAAGAATAGCTCTGGCGGTAGAATAGAAATGATTGTTCCGACAATAATAATTGTCCAAACAACCGCTTGATATGCGTTCGCGCCTTTAAAAAACTTTAGCATACTGATTTAGTTATACTGATATTGGAAGATACCTAGTTGATAATTAATTGATTTTGCCAGTGTAATTTAGTATAACAGAATTAGACCTGTTATTTTTTTAATTTTATAGTTTTGATGACCTGTTAAAATGGTTTTACTTTAAAAATCCAAAACTTTTCCAATAATCGACTGCAAATATAATGATATTGCTAAGAATAGAAGGATTAAAAAATCGTATTATATTGAAATGAAAGGCGAGTTATTAAATATTTCAATTTTTATTCAACATATCTTGATTTTTTGCCTAACCCCTAACTAGCTTTTTAAAAGAAAATCATGGATATTGTGATTGGTAGTTTGGTTGTCAATGATTGGAGTATTTCGGATAGGAACGTAAACTTTATCTATCATTTCTTGGTATTCAGCTTTGGCAGAACTTTGGGTAGTGATACCTCCTCCGCTCTTGAAAATCAAACCATTACCTTGTTCAATAAAACGGATAGAAACGCCACTGTCTAGGTTTTTTCCATCAAAATAACCAAATATACCAGTATAAAAACCTCGGTCATAGCCTTCTGCGGCCTTGATTATTTCTAATGTTTTTCGTTTGGGTGCGCCACTAATTGAGCCAGCAGGCAAAAGCCTGAAAAGTATATCTCCAATGTGATTTTGGTAATCGTTTGGTAGAATGCCTTCAATATGAGAACTCACTTGTAGCAAATCATCTTTATTCGTGATAATTCGGTCTATATAGCGAAAATCCTTTACGCGAATACGTTTGGCAATCATATTCAAATCGTTCCGAATAAAATCAACAATGGTGTGATGTTCACTCATTTCTTTTTTATCCGCAAGAATGTGTTGGGCTGCATTGGGAATTTTTGCCGAAATCGTTCCTTTCATCGGATTAGAGGAAATAAGTCCATCTTTGATTTGGACAAATGTTTCGGGTGAAAAACAAACAAAATGGTCTGGAACAAGGAGTTTATATTTGGCTTGACTATAATAAAAAACTTCTTCCAGTGTTAGGTTTAATTCGATAGGAGTCGGGAAGGTTAGATTCAACAAATAGGAGTTTCCATAATTCATTTCTTTCATACAATAGTCAAAAGCGCGTTGATATTGGGTGAAAGAAATGGGTTTCTTTTTTAAAATAATATCTTTTTCTAAAGGCTGATTAACGATGTTGTAATTTCTTAGTTCGTTGATTTTGAATGAATAAGGTGTTTTATTTTGGAATGGTTGAGGTATTAAAAGGGTTTGCTTTGCTTCAAAATCAATAATGAAAAAAAACGGCTCGCATTTGCTGCCCATTTCGTTCATTTGTCGTATTGCCTCTTGCTTGTTCAGTTGCATAATTTAGAAAAATCGGTTGATGAGTAGCCGATAATGCACGGCAGAAAACCATTTTAATCATTATATTATAATAACATATTTAAAGGAAACACATTATAATAATAAAGGTTCTATTTGAATAAAGTAGGACTTGTCAAGTTATCAACAATAGAATTTTAATTTCAGTGTGCAAAGATACTATTTTGCTGATTATTTAGAAAAAGGTTGACTTCAATCCTTGCTGTGCAATACTATTCCCAACGGTTACATCAATCATTTCGCGTTATTTTTAAAAGAAAAAAGCCATTTGATAATTTTCATCAAATGGCTTTTGCTAGTTTTTGAACTGAGAATAGTAATAAAGGTAGATTACCAGCCCATTATCAGTTTTTTTACAAAACGTTCTTCTTTTCCATCAGTAATAGATAAAATATAAACGCCATTACTAATATTTGGGTGATAAGGAATAGAAAAACGCTCTCCACCATTTAATTCTGTTGAATACATCAATTGACCTGTTATGCTGTGTAATTGGACTTGATAGTTTTTACTTTGATCCAAATCTGTGCAATGAATAGGCATTCCGTTGTAAGGATTGGCAGTAATGCAATTCAAGGTACTTAAGGGAGTAGGTGTTTTTTCAATATCAGTTGGAAAGACATAAAAGAACTCTGCTTTGGTTGTATGACTGGTTGAATTACTAAAGCTTTGTAAAGTATCCCAAACAGGGTCATTTTCAGTATCATAAGTATAGGTTAGGGATTGTCTAGGCACCCAATTATTATTGATAAAATTAGAAACCTCTAATTGAATCGGACTTCCTTGATTGTTATTAGTCATTTCTTTTTTTAGGTAAGGTTGCCATTGATTGAGTTGGGTAAAAAGACTCCCTCTATTTTTATATTCTTCAATCAAAAAGCCATTAGCATCATATATATACTGTCTTTGATTAGCACTTGATTTTGTATTATTAAAGTTATTTACCCACGTGACCCTATTTTCTATTTGATTTTGACTATTGTAAAATATAGTATCTAAATAGGAAACTTTCCAAGCACCGTTATTGTAACCATAACTAGTAAAGCTACTCAGTTGGTTATTTACATTATATTTATAAGTCTGCTTCTCTGTTTTTTTCCAAGCATTATTATTGTATTGTTCACTATGAAACTCCATTAATCGACAATTATTATCATAAATAAAGTAAGTTTGAAAAGTACTGTCCCATTGATTATTAGTAGTGTTGTAACTTATAGTTACTCTTCTGGTTGGAAGCCCAGTACAATTACTGTTATATTCACTAATTATATCATTAGTTGATTGCCATGATTGACTGGTCGAATCCCACAATGTAGTTAATCGACTAATTCTTTCATTATTGCTATTGTATGTGTTAATGGTCTTATAGTCTCCGTCTAATTCTTCTAGGACAACCAAATAGTCAGCATCCCAAGTAAAAAAAACTTCACCATTAGTAAGCCATGTAGAATTAGATGTTTTTGTAGAATATTTTGCACTAGCTAGAGGTTTATAACTACTACCCAAAGGCGATAAATGCCAAACTTGTGCGGAAGCACTAAAATGACTAAGTAAGAAACAACAGAAAAAGGCGCGACCCAAATTTTTAAATGTTTTTTTAAATTTCATTTTACTGAATTTTATAGGTTTTGAAAAATTAGTGATATATAATAGCCTTAATTCTTGTGAATAAAGACTAATCTTTAATATAATTGTTTGTATTGTTAAAAATCAACTTGAAATGAGTGAGTCATAGCTTTTTATTAGCCTAACTCCCTTTTGGTTTAGGGAGTTTATACAAAAAAGTTACCTTAATTCTAGTTGTGCAATACTATTCCCAATGGTTACATCAATCATTTCGCGCTCTAATTTTTCAAAATCAGCTTGCTGAACCGACTTGGTAAATAAGCCATTTTGAAGTAAATGGATTTCATCGCAAGTCGTTTTTAGAGTCGAAAAAATATGAGATGAAATCAAAACGATTTTATTTAAAGTTTTGAGTTGTTGAATGATTTCGGTAATAATAATATTACTCTGAATATCTACGCCATTGAATGGTTCATCCAGAATAAAATAGTCGTTGTGTTGAAGTAATAAAGCCGTCAAAGCTAATTTTTTCTTCATTCCTGTTGAGTAAGTAATCGCGTATTGTTGAAGTGGTAAGTCAAAAATATTCTTACTATCCAAGTCTTTTACTTTGATATTTCGGGCATTACAAAGTAATTGAAGGTATTCATGACCCGTAATTTTGGGGAAGAAATAAGGATTGGTTGGAAAGAACCCTAAGTGATTTTTTAGAGGCATAAAATCACTTTTTATACTACCTTGATGCTTTTCTAAGCCAGCAATACACCTAAAAAGCGTCGTTTTTCCTGCACCATTTTCTCCTACTATTCCATAGATTTTCCCTTTTTGGAGTGTCAAGTTGATTCCTTTTAGAACTTCTTTCGCACCGTATTTTTTGTGTAAATCTTGTATTTTTATCATTATAAAATTTGCTTTAATTGTTGAATAGATTTTTTATAAAAAAACGGAATAATAAAAACCAAAAGCGGCGGCAACCAAACGCCAAATGCCAATAAAAAACCTTGTGGGACGCTTATTTTTCGTGGAAATGCGGAATACTTAGCCAACAAAACAGCAACTAAATATAAGTATCCTAAGCTTTGAAAAATCAATAAAACGCGCCAAAATTGAGGAAAAGCAATACCCAAACTAACCAAAATGGGCAAGCATAATAAGGTTAAGGAAAGCAAAGCGATTTTGATTTTTTGTAATAAAAAAGAGGCTGGTGTTCTTGAAAAAGTCCAAACGAAAAAGTCTTCTTCTGGTTCAGCATAAAAAGAAAACGTAGTAAAACAAGTGACTCCTAAAGCAAAAGCACCCAAATTGAAATTATCTACAGAAATAGCAATATAAGTTAAAACATAAGCTCCAATGAAAATAAAGAAGGTCTTTCGGAGACCAACCGTAAATTCAAAAGGATTTTTATAAAAAGGCGTTGGAATGCTAAATTGAAGCGAATTGTTTGTTCTTAAAAATGTGGATAACCCCGAAATAATTAACATTCCAAGTGCAATTGACCAATTGTTTTTTAAAATCAAAAAAGCCACAAAAGGCAATACCAAAAGTAGATTTTCAATCAATCGAACTTGATAATATTGATTGTCAGAAAAACAAGATTTCAAAAAATCGTTACGCTTAATATCTGTTAGTAAACTCAAAAAACTCAAACCCAAAAACGAATAAATGTAATTGGCGAGTTCAATTTTCATAAACAAATACCAAGAAAGCCCGATAAATGCACAACAACCCAGCAAATAACCAAGAATTGGCGGTAAACCAAACTCCGTTATTTTTCGATTGAGCATTTTGAATTGTAAAGTAAAGTAGTATTTCATCGAAAGGTTAGTCGCTGATAATGATTTAAAAATTACAAAGTATCGTGAACTAAGATTTTTTAGAGACAAATCCTAGGTTTCATCATCATATTTTGTATGGTTTCAAAAACGAAATTTAATTCTTGTTCTATTATGAAGCTTAAAGGGAGAAAGAGGGTAATCCTTAGAAATAGTATTTTATACTAAGTTGGGCGTAGTTAGTTACATCTTAGCGAATATAGAATGGAAGAATTGATTGATAAATAAATTTTTTTTAAAGAAAAATATTTTTTTTTAACTAAAAAATAAAAAAAGCAGAATCAATTTGTACCAATTTTTATTTTGGTTAATTCTTATTTTTTTTATTAAAAATATGCTATTCACCGTTATTTGTAAAATAACTAACTACGAGAGCGAATAAAATAGGCTTGCCCTCATTTGAAAACATACCTCTAAACCTATCTAACTGAAAGTGAACCTCTAATAAGTGTTTATTTAAAAAAATAATTGTATTACATTTGCACTTGAATTTGGAAGATACATCAAAATCTATGATAGTGAAAGCTTTTAAGTTAATACTTTTATCGACCTTTTTAGTAGCATCATTTGCATTTAATGCAGTTGCACAAGAAGACTATAATGAAACAGTCATGCATCACATTAGTAATGCAAATGAATTTCATATAGTAGGAGATATTCACATGCCGTTGCCATGTATTTTATATTCACCAGATAATGGACTGAAAATGTTTATGTCTAGTGAATTTCATCATGGTTCATTGGTACATGAAGGTTATGTATTAGACCACGGTGTAGTGAAGCGTTTGGTAGGATATGATGGCGCAGCAACAGGTGTTCACATAGACCCAATCAAACATGATGACCATCATGGAGAAGATGCTCACGGTGAGTATGATACAGATGAAGGACACAGTCACGATGCTCACGAAGGTGAACACAGTCATGACGCTCATGAAGGACACGGTCACGATAAGGGTGAAGGCGAAGAGCCTCACGCTGAAGAAGGTCATGACCATGGCGCACACTACGTTCATCACAGAGATGATAATTCTGCTTATGTAACTATTGCAGGTAAGCAATATGAATTAGAAAAATCAAGTACAGTATTAGGTATCACTTCATTTTTTGATTTCTCGATTTCAAAGAATGTATTTTCGATGCTTTTAGCTACTATCTTATTATTCATCATATTTGGTGCAGTAGCGAAAGGGTACAAAAAACGCGAAGGAAAATCACCTAAAGGTATTCAGTCATTCATGGAGCCTTTAATCATCTTTATTAGAGATGAAGTAGCAATACCAGCTATCGGGCCAAAATGGGAGAAATATTTTCCTTTCATTTTGTCTTTATTCTTCTTCGTATTGATTAATAATCTATTCGGATTAATTCCATTCTTCCCATTCAGTTCTAATGTAACAGGTAACGTTTCTACCACAATGGCATTAGCTATATTGGTATTCTTGGTTACTAACTTTAGCGGAAACAAGCACTATTGGGGACACGTTCTTTGGATGCCAGGTATTCCTACATTCGTTAAGCCAATTTTGAGTGTAATTGAAATCTTAGGTTTATTCATTAAGCCATTTACTTTATTCATTCGTTTGTTTGCCAACATTACGGCTGGTCACATTATCGTATTGAGTTTAGTTGGATTGATTTGGCAGTTTGGTGATATGGGAGCTAATATTGGAGGTTCTGCAATCGGAGCGGTTGTATCATTCTTATTCGTTTCATTTATGAACGTATTAGAATTGTTCGTATCATTCTTACAAGCATTCATCTTTGCACTTTTAGCTTCTCTATACATTGGTGGCGCAGTAGAAGAGCATCACCACGATGAAGCACACTAGTTTTTTTTAATTAAGAATTAGTAATTAACAATTAATAATTAAAAATGCTTTTCTGATTAGGTTCAGGTAGTTTTTTCAAAGCTGTTGATTGTTTGATTTTAGTTTTTTATAAAAAAGAAAAGTAAACGAGCAAAAGTGGTTCGTTTTTAATAAGAAAAATAATTATTTAGAAATAGAAAAAAGATAATAAAAGAATGCAGTAACAAAAGCATCTCTTTTCTCTAAGTCCATAGGACGATCTCTTATTCTCTGTTCTAAATATTGTAAAAAAATTTTATCATTTTTTAAAATCATTAATTATGT
>CAKZLT010000254.1 GCA_937127195.1 uncultured Saprospiraceae bacterium | reverse complement strand
AGGATTTACACTAAAAGTTAAGGTTTCGGTAGTGTTGCTGCCAAATTCTACAAAACCATCACCTAAAGCTCCCGTTGTATCACTTAAGTGTATAGTTGAACCATTTGCTACTAATGCATTTTCAGCTTGATAGACATCATCTAAGCAAGTATTGGAATCATAGATAGAGAATTTTTCGGTAATAGAACAGCCGTTATTATCTGTAATAGTTACATGATAATTCTTGACGGTCAAGGCTGTTCTATCTTTGTTGGTGTTTCCGTCAGACCAATTATAAATATAAGTAGGTGAACCTCCTAGAGGAGTTAAATTAATAATACCATCGTTACCAGTAGAAGGTGTAACGGCATAGGTTAAAGTAAGTAAACTAGGTTCTATGATAGTCGCTGAGTCAATAACTGAACAACCTAATGCATCGGTTAGAGTGACGATATAATTACCTGCTTGTAAGTTATTGATGATATCAGTTGTATCTCCATTACTCCAATTATATTGGTAATTGAAATTACCTCCATTGGCTACCAAGTGAATATTTCCATTCGTGTTTCCGTAACAATCAATTGAATTGATATTAGAAAAATTAAGCGTTAATACGCTCGGTTCAACGATAGCGGCACTAATTGTATCAATACAACCTAATTGATCGGTAACGGTCAATGTGTAATTTCCTGCATTCAAATTATTAATGGTAGCTGTCGTATCACCATTATTCCAAAGATAACTGTAAGAACTATTTCCTCCTGTGGCAAGGACGCTGGTGCTACCTGTTGCATTTCCATTACAAGAAAGATGAGTAACAGAATTGATACTAGCAGATAAAACACTAGGTTGACTAATGCTTGTACTCGTTGTAGTTGAGCAACCTAATTCATCTGTAACAACGACGTTATAGCTACCAATATTTAGATTATTAATGGTATTTGTTGTGTCGTTTGTATTCCAAAGAAAAGTATAATTGCCATTTCCACCCAAAGTGTTGACGCTAGCTTGACCATCAATTGCTCCATTACAACTCACATCATTAGCTGTAATATTAGCGATTAAAGGAAGCGGTTGAATAATATCAATCGTATCTGTAAAGACTTGATTGAGTGTATCGGTTACCGTTAAAATATAAGTACCAATTGGCAAATTATTCAAAGAAGGCGTAGTGTCTCCAGTATTCCAAGTATAAAGATAAGGTTCACGACCACCAGTTATATTGGTCGTAATTGTTCCAGTAGAGTCTCCATTACAATTAATATTAGTACTAATAACATCGCCTTTCAGAGCTATATCACAAACCGTAATAAAATCAATTCGAGGCCCCCAACTATCTCGATGTTTAATGTCGAGCGTGTGTGTGCCTGCGGTTAAGTATTTTGTAAAATCAATAAATTCATAAATTTTCCAATCGTAAGTTCTCGGAAAAGTAAAGTCTAAATGCTCCATGACTCCATCAATGAGAATGCTTTCTTTTCTATCAGTGAATTTATCGGCATATCTAAACCCTATGGCATAATAGCCATCATTTTGCACATCAAAAGTATAAGAAGCAATCCCAGAAGTGTCGGCAGTAAAATAAATATAACCTCTTCCCGTAATAGAATCAGAGTACCATATATTATAGCCTATATTGGTATAAAGCCCTTCTTCTGCTTCCATAATGGTATCCATACAAATACCAGCAGGATAGACGCTTGTCCCTGTTTTTAGTTTACAACCCAAAGTATCTGTAATAGTCACTTTATAATAACCGACAGCTAATCCACTGCGATCTTGAGTCAGAATACTGTCTTTTTTCCAATAATAAGTATAAGGTGCATTTCCTCCAAAAGGAGTCATATCTATTGTTCCGTCAAGTCCTGAAGAGACTGTATTGATGAAAGTAGCTTCAAGGGTATCGGGTTCATTAATGGTAATATCAGTAGCTTTCAGACAGCCGTTGGCATCTGTAACACTGAGTGTATAAATACCAGCAGGTACATTGTAAGTAGAACGCCAAGTTGGTCCATGACTCCATTGATAACTATATCCAGAAGTTCCTCCTGTAACGGTTACTGTTCCGCGTCCATTCGATTCTCCTTTACATTTGACTTCTTTTATTACAAAAGAAGGTGTGATTTCGGTTGGTTGACCGACGTTGAAAGTATCAATTGTCATTTGACCAACTTCATCGGTAACGGTGATGTAATAATCACCAGAAAGTAGATTGGTAATCGTCTCGGTGGTGTCACCAGTATTCCAGAGATAGGTGTAATTTCGTGTTCCTCCTGTTGGCAAAACGGTTAATGCACCAGCGGAGTCGCCATAACAAATGTTGTCTGTAACGGCTGCATCTAAAGAAATTGGCACAACGACTTGATTACAAACAGAGATAAAATCAATCCAAGGTCCCCAATTGTCTATGTGGTGTGCAACCGTTAATGTGTGTGTGCCAGCAGTTAGATAATCAACAAACTCTATTTTTTCCCAATTTGCCCAATCGAAGGTTCTAGGAAAAGCAAATTCTAAAAACTCTATTTGATTATCAATCATAATGGTTGCTTCACGACTTGCCCATTTATCTGCATATCTAAAGCCAATCGTATAAAAACCATCCGCAGGAATATCCAAATGGAAGGTTGCGGTTTCGGTAGTATCATCTTTTAAATAAATAAAACCGTCTCCCAACGCCCATCGTTCATTCCAAGTATCAATACCAATACCGTTTAAAATACCGCTTTCTGCCTGTAAAATAGTATCAACACACATATCAGCAGGATAAACATCTACGGCTACTTTATGCAAACAATTGTTGGCATCTGTTACGCTTACATCATAAGTGTAAGGTATTAGATTATTAATATCTTCGGTTGTATCACCTGTTTCCCAAATGAAAGAATAAGGCTGAATTCCGCCTGTAACAGTCAAATCAATCACACCATTAGAATCTGCCGAAGGAACAATAGCTTGCTGAACCAATACCGTATCAGGTTGTTCAACTACAAAGGAAGCAGTATCTCTACAATTTCTAAAATCAGATACTGTAACTGTATAGGTAGCAGGTGCTAAATTTTGTAAGTCAGGAATAGAATCGCCTGTATTCCATTGATAATTGACTTCTCCAACACTTCCTGCTACGTTCAAGTTAATCATTCCATCATCAAAACTATAACAAGTAACATCGTCAATATTGGCAGAAAGTTGAACATATAAATCAGACCCAGCACAGCCACATCCAGCTTGCACCACATCCAAAACAGTACACGGATTACCATCATCACACGGCATTCCGATTGTATTATCATCACAGACATCACAAAAATCAGGAATACCGTCAGAGTCAATATCTAACGAATCATCGCCGCCAGGGCATACATCGAAAGCATCACAAACACCATCGCTATCTGTATCCGTTCCATTGAATGTCCCTGCACAATCACAATTCGCATCATAAACGTCATTGATTGTACATGGATTATTATCATTACAAGCCGTTCCGACTAGAGCATTATCACAATTGTCACAATCATCGGGCGTACCATCGCCGTCAGTATCTATATTGTCATCACCATTATCACAAATATCTGCTTGATTACAAACGCCATCACTATCGGAGTCCAACAAAACGCCAGCACAATTACAATTTATATCTGTAATATCTAATACGGTACAACTATCTCCGTCATTACAGGGTTGACCAGCAGTAGCACAGCCTGTACAATAAGAAAGTGTCAATCTATCAAGGTTTGGGCCACTATATGTGTTTGGTGTCAATAGAATAGTGTGTGTGCCGATAGGAAAATTAAAAGCAAGTGTTGCTGTATCCCAATCATCCCAAGCACCACTCGACAAGAAAGAGAAGTTATTATTAATGACTGTTCCGTTTATATTGATTGTTACGGGCATATCGTAAATATTTCCATTAGCATAACGAAAATGTAAATCATGCGAGCCTGTATCGACTGTAGTCACAGTAAAAGCAACAGTATCACCTTGCCAAGAGATATAATCCAGAAATCCACTCCCAAAATATTGATGGTAGTCATTAGCAATATATTTTCCACCAAAATAAGCATCTTCTGCTTCGTAGTGTGTTACTTGACAGGGAGTGCTATTACAATCATTCAATGAAATTCGATCGATATTTGGTTCTTTATTGGGGTTACTAGTAAAAAGAACAGTGTGTATGCCTGGGGTAAATGTATGAGAAAAACTAGCAGTATTCCATGTATTCCAATTTCCAGTAGGCGGAAAAAGCATATTTACATTCGTGACTATACCATCAATAGAGACTTGCAAATGCCTGTCATAAGTATTTCCATTCGCATATCGAACATCAATGCCATAAGTTCCCGAAGTAGTTGCATTGACTGTGAATTGAAGTGTATCACCTATCCAGCCAATGTAATCAACAAAACCAGTTCCGAAATAACCAGTGCGGTTAGTCGCTACAAATCTATCATTAGTATAAGCATCTTCTGCCTCATAATTTACATCTTGACAGGGGTCAACACCATCTGCTATGCCATCGCTATCAGCATCAAGCATTTGACCATTACAATTACAATATATATCATACTGGTCATTGGTTGTAAATACATTATTGTCATCGCAAGGTGCGCCAATATTCGGACAATCGCACGCCAAAACCCCGATTGAATCTACGCTTTCATAACTACTAATAGTAATTGCATTCGTACCATTATCAGGCGCATTACGATTCAAATGAGTATTCAGAGTATCAAAGTGAAGGAAAGGATTTCCACCTTGTTGTTGTATATCAAAGCAAATCGTTCCGATAGTTTTGGTCGTTGTAGAATTGACTTGAGCGCAAGTGCTAGTGGAATTGAGTAGCTTTAAGGTTAGATTAAATTCACCTGTATTATCATCTAAATCATATTGTTGTGGCATCCAATCACCATTACAAGTCATACTATCTAAGTCTGCCGCGGTATAACTTTTGAAGGTAACGGCATTCGTATTATATTTTAATAATAATGAAGATGTTCCCAAATTAAAGCTATTTCCAGTAGTTGATTTCATATTAAGGTTAACACAGTAAGTGTAATCACCACATTGTAAGTTATCAGTCAACTCCAATATAGCTTGCCCCGAAGTATTTGTACTCAAAAAGCTGTTTAAACACAAAATAGTGGATATAATAAGGTATGAGTTCTTCATTTTTATTGAATAATGATGACGTTTTCTGACTATCAAAATGACCAGATAACTAATGATAATATATTAGAATAAAGTCTATTAATAAGGTGCTTTGAAAAAGAGTTAAAGAGCAAATGATTTTTCATTGCTTTTCATAAAAGAGAGTAAGTAACGAAGTTATTTTTTCTCCGTTACTAAAACAGATGTTTTTTATTTAAAATGCCTTTAAAGTTATTTTAGAGACATTTTTTTAATAAAAAAAACTGAGATAACATGGTAGGGGAGTAGGCAATAAATAACCTACTACAAAGAACGACATTGTTTTTTATTTAGACAAGGCAAAAAACGGAGTCCTAGCATCGTTAAGGCTAGTATTTTTAACGCGGTATAAATGAAAAACAATAAGTTCGACTGGTAGGTTATTTTTTGCCTACTCCCTAAGTAGTTAAAACATTATCTATGCAAGATTGAAGCCTATTTTGATTAAAAGGAGATTTATTCTTCAATAATTACAAAAACATCTTCATTTTTCTTTTTCATATAATATTTCTCACGAGCAAATTTTTCTAAAGACTCATCCGAAGAGAACAGCTCCCTTTG
>CAKZLT010000253.1 GCA_937127195.1 uncultured Saprospiraceae bacterium | reverse complement strand
ATACAACAAACATTTGATGAAACATCTGTACATATTTTCACCAGAATATGTAATTTAGGTATTATCATTACGGATATTGTTATTTTCGTATTCTTATCATGGATTATTAGTACATTTTCAATTACAGGAATGGCATTAGTGCCTGTGTATATTTTTTATGGGTATAAAATCTATGGGTTAATTATCTTTCTGCGTAAGAGATTGAGAAGAAGAAAATAACTAATCTCAAAGACAGGTCAAAATCTCCAAATTACTTGGAGATTTTACCTCGTTTTAGCTTATTCTTGTTCCTTCACCTTCTCCTCAAACAAATCACATAACTGTCCAATCATATCTTTAGTTTCTTTTGCAAAAAACTTATCAACGCTATCACGATTTTTTCTTAAAAAAGATGAATAATAATGAACTTCCACTTCAGAAATCGGCTTTTGGAGCATAGGAAATATATTTAGAACGTTTGTTATATTTATAGGATATTTGATATATACTATAATTCTATCACTCACATAAAACTCTTAAAATATGGGAAGTCAAAATAGTAACTTGGGGGCAAAAGCAGCTTTCAGAGGGTTTAGAACACAAACAATCTACATACTTTATAGATTACTTTCTCAAAAATCTAATGAAATATTTATTCCTGAAGGTGAAGAAGATTTATTAATAAAAAAGGATGGTAAAAAATTTGAAGTCGTCCAAGTAAAAAACTATAACTCTAACCTAAGTTTATCCAACTTATCTCCAGAAAAAGAAGATGCGTTTTTTAATCGTTCTATTCAATTACTACAAAAACGTAAATTAAACATCAAACTTATATCGTTTGGCGCATTAGGCAATGAATTAGCTGACTATCAAAAGAAGAAAAACTCTAAATCTATCTCCAAAAAATTGATTGATAATCATGGTTTTAGTAAAAAACAAGTTGAGTTATTATTTCAATACTGGACAATAGAAACTTGTGATGAAAAAATCCTGCTCAAAGAAATCAAAAAAATATTAAATGAACATATTACCGCTATAGACTGGAATGTAGCTTTTGAATTATTAATGTATTGGCTTTATGTAGCTTCTGAAAATAAAACCGAAATCACAAAACAGTTTCTACTGAAAAAACTGCAATCAATTGGACAATTCGTCAGTGAAAGACATACTTTTTTAACACAGTTTGGTACTACTGTAAAAAATATAGCTAAGGAAAATAAAGATATAGAAAAACACTACTTAGAAGCAGAATTTCACAATGGAGCATCTGCAAAGTATGCACATATTAAAGCTAACCTTGATGTTCTAAGACCTTCTAAATTAGAGGCAATAAATCAATGTTTTCAAAAAAGTAATATTACAATTATTCATGGAGCATCAGGACAAGGTAAATCTACTTTATCTTATCGTTATATCCATGAAAACTATCCTTCTGAATATGCTTTTGAAATACAGTATTCTGAATATTCAGATGTGAAAAATATCATTTCGACACTCAAAACGTTAAGTAAACCTTTTGACAAGCCATTCTTGGTTTATATTGATGTTTTACCTAACAAAACTTTTTGGATTGAATTTATCAATGAATTATCACGGATTAGGAATTGTAATATCTTAATATCAATCAGAGAAGAAGATTTAAATAGAAGTCAAAAAATAGAAGAATGGGTTAATCCTTCTACCCTTAAACTTAGCTTTTCAAAAAAAGAAGCAGAGGAAATATATAAGCAATTTGAAACTAAACAAACAATTACCAAATTCTTAGACTTTGAAGAAACTTGGCTATCTTTTGGAGGTAATGGACCTCTACTTGAATTTGCTTATTTGATTAATCAAGGGAAAAAGCTAGAGGACAAACTAGAAAATCAAGTAAATAATCTTTTGAAAAATGCAAACGTAAACAATGAGTGGAAACAACTTGAATTACTAAAATTGGTTGCCTTAGCAGACCAATATAATTGTAGAATTGATTTAAAAAAAGTAATAAAGGACATTCAATTAAAAGACTATAAACGTACTTTAAAATGGTTTCAAGATGAATATTTATTTAGAAAGTCCGAAGATGGTAATTGGCTAGAAGGTTTGCATCCTGTTCGCTCAACGATATTAACTAATTTACTTTATGATTTTGAGATTGATGAACCTACAGAAGTTTTTGCAACATTAATCAATGTCTTAAAAGAAGATGACATAGGATTACTCTTACTTCATTACTTCTCGGATTTTTCAGACTGTCAACCTATTCTCAATATTATCGCTACTTATCAAACATCATCATGGACTAACTATGTTTCAATTTTTGATAGCTTAATGTGGTTAGGTGTAAAAAAATATGTTGATAAAAATTACCAATACATAAAAGAAATAAGAAGTCTTGTCGGAAAATCTTGGCTCTTGTTTGTACCTCCAATTTACTATCAAGGTGCAAAGTTTGATTTCTCTAATTTAACTAAGAGAATGGACGAAAATACTTTAGAACAAGTTAATTTATTGAAAAGCAAAATATCCAATAATCAAAACGTTTTTCATGAAGCAAAAGAATGGCTAAATGTTTCTAAAACTCCAATATTTGAACAATGTAATGAGAATGATTTAAGCAATTTAGGGAAAATTCTTTTTTGGTATTACCAATTTGATTTAAAAAAAGACTTTCAATTTGAATGTTATGACTTCAATTTTATCTTTGAAGAAACACCACTTAAATCTCTAAGTAATCTAATGTATGGTCTATTTTTCTACAATAGAGAAACAAAAAAAATTTGGAAAGATTACAAACATAAATTTTTAGACCGATTTAGAATAACAAATCAAATTCCCTTGATTGTTGAGGATAGTGAGCGAATAAAATTACATTTTATCATTCAATCAGATTTTCAACATAACAGCAAAAATATAATAGACATATCACAGGAAATTTTAAAAAAACACTTTAAAAAAGTAGAAGATATAAAGTTAGTAGATACTAACCTCTCTATTCATGACCAAACTATGTCACTTATTGATGTGATAAGAAAAGCTATTCCCGAAAAACAAAAATATGCCAGTCAAGGCTATGGACACCAAGTTAATATCATTGATATGCCTTTCGATGATAGTCATAAAGATATGGATAGCCATCCAATAGACTGGATTTCAGATTATTATAGTTACTTTCGTTCTTTAGTGAAATATAATGATAGGACAGACACTTGGTTTGAAATAGCTCAACAACTTTTTGAAAATAGAAAACGTATCTTAGATTTATTTCAATCCTTTATTCACGTTATTTCTAAATATTACAAAACAGGTAATTTTAAGGAAATTGAAACTTACTGGTACTCTTATAAAAGTGACTGGTACAACCAAGACTTAGATTATGACTACTTATTTCCTAAAGAGGTCATTGATAAATGGGGCTTCACAAGAGATAATGTTGATAAAAAAAATAATAAAAACCAAAATCCATATTTATTAAAAATTCACCCACATCTTAAAACTATAAAAGACTTTCAGAAAAGTATCAGCAACTTTTTTCGTCAATCAGATAAAGTAATACAATTTAAAACCATTACTCAAGGCGTTTCTAAGCGAAAAATTAAGGAAAATAGAGAATTATTTGAAAAACAAGGATATAGTTTTGATTTTCCTCGTTTATCTGTAATCAACTTACTTCATGCCATTCAAGCATTGTCCAAATATCACCAATCATTCAGACAATATTTTGCAAAATATACATTTACAGACCTTGAAATATTAGAACAACAAGAAATTAAAATTTACAAAGAAATGCTTTTTGCTTGGCAAAATTTCAACTATCAACCATTCAAAAAAGAAAAATCGTTTTCATCAAAACTTCAAAGAAGGATTAAATCTATTCAAGAAAATATTCATGATAAAATTTCTAATAATCTAAAGCAGTTAAGAGTAAATAAAATTATCGAAGACTATGAAATTGTAGAAGAAGTAGAAAGAAACAAGATTTGGGTAGTTGTCTATGGGAAGGACTTTATAAACCTATCTGCTTCCATAGAAAATACTGCAAAGACTATACAATCTGCTTTGGGCAACTCAAATCTACCAAATACTAAAAGGTTAATTTTGGAGTTAGAATATCCAAGTTTTTCAATAATACCACTAATTGATGATGTAGCAGTTGGCAATTTTTATTTTGAAATACCTCTTTTCAAGATGACTTCACAAGACCATGATTTAATCTCACCACTCACTGTAAAAGAACTATCTATTCAAGACCTCCGTTTTTTAGAAATTAATCGTGGACAAGATATTATTCCTAAACTTAACGCCTCAAAACAGTTTAACTTAAATGTCCAGACAATAGCAGTTCAATTAAATCATATTACCCAATTAGAAGAAATATACTCTAAGGAAACTGTTTCAAAATTATTAATTGGAACATTGATTTTAGATAAAATAATAAAGCTAAACTCTACATGGACAGAAACACAAGAATTAGGTCTAAAGTGTATGAATACATTTTATGGCGATGATAAGCCTATGGAAGAGTTGGCAAAACATCAAGATTTCTGGGATGTATTACATCCTTTACTCACTGTTATTGGCGAATTAAGTAAACTCCTTGAGTATTTTCAATATTTAGATATTGAAAATGATTTGATTGACTTTACCATTATCCAAAAACATAATGACAAGTTTTCTTCAATCGTGCAATCAAGTGGAATTGTGTATGTATATTGGAGCAATGAAATATTCAATGAAAACTACCAAATATTTTAATGTGTTTGGTAGTTTTCTAATTAATCATCTCCTGCATTGGATTGAAGTATTGCTCCTAATAATAGCAATCCAATTGCCTTACCTCCTGTTTTAGATTGTTCAGATGAAAGAGCAAGTAAACCAGCACCAATACCTAAACCAATTGCTATATTACCAACATTTTTCACTTGGCTACTATAATTTTTTCCATGGTGTACCCAATTCTTGAAATGCTCACAATTATTAGCTATATAGTTATATGCTTTTTCTCCTACCCTTGCCAATGCTCTTCTAACAGCATTGGGTCTTTGATTATCTTGTCCAGGAAATCTATCTATCGCAGTAGGTTCCAGTTTCTGCAAAAACATAACTAATTCATTGTGAGGAATTTCTTTAACTCCATTTCTGTAATTAGCAACAAATACTGCATGACCACTTCTATAACCTAAAAAGATAGCATAATGGTCAACCATACCCAAAAACTTCTTTCGTAAAACAATTGCATCAGCAGGCTTCAAATTGTTTAACCTTATAAATTCAAATAAATTCATATCGTGTTATTTTTACTTCAAATATATGGAGTAAATGTCTTTCAAATTTTGAGACAATGGTCATTGTCTAATAGTTATCTTATTTTACTCTTAAATTAGAAGAAACTAATTTGTTGGCTATCTCCTTCATTTTCAAATAACTATCTGACTAGTAACAACTAATTATTAGTGTTATAAATTGCTTTAGAATGTAAACAGGCGATGTTGCGGTAGAAAAAGAGGCAACTTGCCTCTTAATAAACTGTTATATTTTACGCTGTTATTTCCAGAACGGAACGCTACGTTCACCATTAAAGTAGTATTGGTTTCGTAGTCATAAGATTCAAACTCATAATCTCTACGAGCCAAACCACCAACTGTAACACTACCTCTGGTTACCCCTTCTTTATAAGTGTAGCCATTATTAAAAGAACCAACGGCAAAAAAGCTTAGTTTGCTTTCTTCTCCTAATTGGTAAGAGTCACCACCTTTAATTGAAATGTT